>NZ_JBFOCV010000041.1:0-230916 GCF_040907975.1 Aeromonas sp. s10
GGGTCTGAAATTGATACCGAAGGAAGTGCGCACTAAAGTAGCGTAAACAAGACACCGGTTTGAGGCCGGTGTCAGGTGATAACTAGATCTGTACACATCACGAAATTCTATAATACCTAAACAACTCTGCAAGCTTACCTTTTGAGTACTCACCTCTCTGACAAAACTGGCTTTCAATTACTTCCCTATTCTCGACAAGAGCATTCGGCACTTCAGTTGTTTGGCTTTTGCTTGCAAGACCAATAATCGTTTGCAATATTTCGCAAGCGGTAGACTCATCATCTTCCCTGATTAAAAATTCGATAGTTTCACTTATAAAACAAAATGCTTCAGATGGACTCATTTTGCAGATGGCATCATCTCTAAACTTTTCAAAAAACCACTCATCCTCTATAGAGCCTGAGTTCCAATGCTGAATAGCCTCATTCAGTGCATCACGATATGACATAATCACCCCCTAATTTTGACACCACCCAAAAATCCTGACATCACATTTAAGAAGAGTTCAAATCTTCCAAGATCATTATCTATACTTATGAAAATATTAAACCATAAATCAATGCACTTCTGCATACTCTCTTCACAAAATCTCGACTACCCACATGGTCAAGATTTTAGATCTGCCCATATCTCTGTATAAAAACTCGCACATCTGGTACCCACAAAGGCGAAGTCCGTCACCATACCTTTCTTATTTATTATATCAGTACACTGCTCTCGTCCTTGACTCTCTTATAAAGTTACGCAACTAACACCTTCACCATCTCTGGCGTCCCTATTCCGACGAACCCTGACTCTGGATCATCAAAGGCACCAACCATTTTAAGAACCAGACCATTACTTTTAACAATCTCGCACAATAACCTTGTATCTATCAATTCACTAGCATTCCACCCTCTGCATATTAACGCATGAACTTCAAACTCTTCTGGCACAGCAATAAGATAGGAGCATGATTCCTCCTCCATCAAACTCACCACTGATTCAATTGACAACTCAGATAATTGAGCAGCACCAAATAACTTCAACTTTCCATCTGATTCTACTAGTTCTTCCAAAAAGTGAGCTGCGTGGCTTATCTCTACCCCTCGTTCCTTTAATCTCTTAAAAAGTTTATTGTGTCTTATAATCCGTGTATCACTTTGCCAAACTGAGTCACCAACAACACACCACAACTTAAATCCAGGTATTTTTTTAACAATAAGACTAAAAATAAACCTTAAAACTATAATTCGCGCTTCAAGGCGATTTCGAGAAGAAATCTGCCATCGAACGGCAGCTACCTTCAAATTAACCATTTGAGAAA
Organism: Aeromonas sp. s10; assembly: GCF_040907975.1. Taxonomy (NCBI): domain Bacteria; kingdom Pseudomonadati; phylum Pseudomonadota; class Gammaproteobacteria; order Aeromonadales; family Aeromonadaceae; genus Aeromonas; species Aeromonas sp. s10. The sequence continues at coordinate 1,307 of NZ_JBFOCV010000041.1, forward strand.
TTTCACTGAGATTGTACGTTTCGTTTTCTCTTGAAACGTCCAACGTGCATACAACATTAATATTAGTCATCAATGTCTTCACCAGCCTTGTCATTCAAGTGGGCCATCTATTTTCATGATCGCCATGGGTCCTGTTCATGACCTACAGTATTATCACTGATTTTACCGTTCTGGTATTTATTCCAGAGCCTAAATCTCATGTTGCAACGCACCTTCTTTGCAACCCTCGTCACCTCCTATGTAATGCTGGCAACGTTAGCAGCACTCGCCGTTGATCCGGTAGCCTTGGTGTTGATTTTGACACTCACATCAACATTAATAGAATATTACTCTATGAGGGATCATATATAAAATCATGATGTATCCGACATTACCAATGTGCACCTATAATATACATAGACCGTATCAAACATTGTTAAATACATCCAGATGATAGTCACCGGTTTCTTCCCAAGCATAAGGGAAAATAGCGTGACTCCCTCGACTCAAAATTACTTTTATGGCATCGACTACATTTAGGTTGAAAGTAGATGTTTTAGTTTCTCTAGATATAAGAGACGACAATTCATCTATCAACAGAGTAAAATCACCATCATGAACGGTCTCTTTAACGATTTCTTTTGAAAACAAAATACCACTTTCACTCTCAGATATAAAATTCAATATGAATTTAGCATTTTCCCGTGTTAGCCTAACGACACCATAAAAGATTACGTAATTATCACTAAAAACTGTTCTCTCGAGAATAAAGCTCAATGGTTGTCCATCAACAAGTTTATTTATCGACCTACTTAGTCCATTGTATCGCACAATACGAGAGTCCAATCTCCAAGAAGGGCTAACGATAAAACAGTATATATCTATTTTTTTAGAAAGATATTTATCCTCTATATAATTAAATATTATAGATGCAGAGTCTTTCCATGCCGAATAACTCTCACCGTTTACATAGATTTTAGTAACACTTACAGTGTCTTTCAGAGACGACTTGTCAAACCGATTAAACTCATAGTCATCATCACTCACCATACAATGATCACAAAAAAGTTTATTCATAGTGTTAATATTCATGATAGTTACTCATTAACCCCTTACCACCATTATTTAAATGCGCTTCTTTATATCCATTTACATCGGATAAATTATGGTCTTCGGGATGATATTGAACTTTATAACTGTCACCAAAGTCATACTCTATCGCCGTTCTTCTCGTACCTAACTTATCCGCGGGAAGACCTTTAAATGGGTTAAATGTGTCTGCGATGTCGGTATTTTTGCACCTCTTTTAGTAGCTCGAAAGGTCTGTCTCTTTGGCTTAAGCCGCTTTACATCCTTGGGATGTCGAATTTTTTCCCCCCGCAGCACCTTCTGTCTTGGTGGCAACTTTAGCAGCATTCGCCGTTGATCCGGTAGTCTTGATATCGATGAAACCAATATGAAGCATCTTGGCTCCTGAATCCAGCCTTGGAAGAGGGAAACTCTGCGATATGGCGATATGGCGATATGGATATGAGATTTACGATCAGGGATTACTTGTATTTTTCCATCCCCTCCCTTTACAACAGGATTTTCAGTGAAGTGTGAGAAAGAGTGATTCAGCAAGCTGCATATTAAAAACATCAAAGATATGAGCTTTAATAACTACAGGTTAATATCATCAAGAATTCTTTGAAGCTTATCGGGATCAGCAGCATTACCAAAATAATACTCTTTTCCTCCGTCAGCTTTAAATTCTTCAGGAGTTTTCATTTCATAAAGGACATCATATTTTCCTGACAATAAATCCTCCAACCCATCGGCATCATTCCAAGTTGATACTCTGATGTATGGACCTGAATCATCGTTGATCAATACAACTATTCGCTCACCTGTTTTTGAATCAATCATAGCCTTACCAATCAATACTCTTAAACCAACCTAGTTCTTCCTGGGCTGGGGCTATTTTCGTACTAAAACATCTTAATTCCGTTTAGGTCTCGTACGATCTGGTTTTTAGGAATTTACTTCCGTTTCTTTAACACGAGTTTTTGTCATATCGAACTCAGAGCCATCTTTGTATGTAATCTTAACTCCAAACTCACCTGGTTGACCACCTAATAGAATTGTATTTTTTGTGGTGCGAGTGGAGATTGTTCCAATTTCGTCTTCCCCCTTTACAACCCCCAGAGTCTCCTCTGCCTTGGTGGTAACTTTAACAGCACTCGCCGTTGATTCGGTAGCCTTTATCGATGAAACCAATATGAAGCATCTTGGCTCCTGAATCCAGCCCTGCGAGAGCGAAGCTCTGCCGATACTACTCAAGAGCAGTGACTCATATATCACGTTGAATGCTATAGAGTCAGGCATCAACCAGATTTTCAACTACACCCAACCAACTCGATTCTCGCTTCCTAGAATAGGAAACGAAGGCATCTTGCCATAATCACAGTGATCTTTCTTTTCGTGAACTACTTTAGTGATAGCTATATCTGCACAATCATCGTAACTCTTTGCAATGTCATTTAATCGGAGGTTACATCTCCAATATCAAACAGACCTAATTCTTTCTTATCCTTTGATTGATACCGAACAGTCGTTTTGTCAACCCATCTAATATCACCAATACGAGCATTAAATAAAAACTCATCCGGTTCTTCAGAGAAAAGGTGTTCATTAAGAAGCTCTTTACCATCATTATCTTTTATCACAATGAAACAGTTAAACGCTTCTTCATCATGACTTCCCACCAACTCAGCTGACATGCTTTTATTCCGACTTAACTTACGTTTTATTGTGTATAAATTCACAAAATTTTCTCGAACAACCATCTCGTACGCTTCATGAAAGGGGCTCTTCGGCCATCCTTCCATATCGCACAATGAAATAAGTGAGCTGTATAGTGCATCAAGAAGAAACCTTTTCTTGGCGATTATATTCAACCCCTCAAAATAGTCAAAATCGAACGTCTTATAATACTTAATCACTGAGCTACTTAACTCAGTGGTACCAACTCTTTCATCTGGCCCACAAAGTTTTACAACAACCCTATAAACACCATCTGTTTCTATAGGATCAAAGTGGCGCTCAAAATGGGCACAAACACATCTGCTGAACAGCGTGAATTTTCGTGCCAAACCAAGTTCAAGTTTAAATGCCCACAAACTAAATTCTGTCAGTTTCATATCCATACAAACCTATATTGTTTGGCCTTTTTTGATATGGCAGTTCATACTCTGGTTGGCGAATGCCTTCTTCAAAGTGGATTTTTCCTTCCCTCGATATTGCTCCAAATTCAATTGATGAGCCATCATCTTCAAGTTGATAATTGACTCCATGGGAAGCACTACTTTCATTAAGTCACTGATCGCTGATGTCTTTCTTTTCACTATCGATGTCTGTATCCTGAATCAGATAGAGAAACTGATTTTAAGTACTCATAGTCGCATCTCAGTGTACTTCTTTTCAACTCAGCTGATTTCTCTTCCTTGACTGCAACACTAGTAGCCTCCCCAGCAAGCAGGTACGAAGGGGGCTGGCATCATCACGGTTATTCTTATTTTCCGAACAACGTCATTGACAAGATTTCTGATACCAGTTCGAGTGTTGGCAACATGCTCAGCAGATAATCGGCAAGATAAGATTGTGAGCAATCTTGACATACATAACTTTTCTTCCGGGTTGTAAGCTACCCTCAAAAAAATGCATGAATATCATTCATGATTGATTACTCAAGATAACACTTCCATCACCTCCTCTCGGGTATGGGAGTAGTGACGCTTATTAGCAAACAACATTTTCTTTAATGTGGGAATGTCCAACAAGGACGTTAATTCTCCATCTTCAATGGTTGTGTCCCCTATAAAGATGATACTTTCTAATGATTGGCTGTGTGCAAGTGGCCTCAAAGATTTAACTGCCCCACAGTCAGTTAATACAATCTCTTTGAGGTTTTTTAGCTCACTCAAAATAGCTATATCATAAACTCTTTTACAGTTTTCAATTTCTACAATCTCTATCTGCTGACACTTATCTATGCCTGAAAGATCTTCTAGCTTAGGACAGTCGGCCAAATCTAGAATGGATAACGAGCTAAGTTCCTCTATTCCTGACAATGATTTTATTTTTTTGGAGGTTAGTTGTAGACGTCTTAATAAAGACATTCTATTAAGTTCTTTCAAGTTTTCTGAAGGATAGTTAACAATATTTAGCAGATTCAATTCATCACAAGAGAAAATCGTCTTCGCTTTAGGCCTCCAAAAAAGCTTAAGTACTTTTAATTTTTTTAGTTTGGAAAAATCAGGAGCCTTCGTAAACTCACACTGTAATCCTAAATAATAAAGATTACTGATAGACTCTAATGGAGTGATATCCTTGACACCACAAGAATAAATTTCAACGCCAGAAAGAGAAGGCAAGTAATTTATAAATGAAATGTCATTTCCATTCCAGCCTGCGGATTGACTTAAACGGAGCACTGAAATATTTTCTTTATCGATTATTGATTTAAAACTATCCGACCAAGGAGCTGTCAAGACAAGGCAACGTCCCATTCCATTTTCAACCTCATCGATAAAATATTTTTCATTATTTATCAAGGAATTACCTCCTATTTATACCAATGGGGTAAATGTTGTTTGATACGTTTTGGAGAAATGGGCAAGCATACCACCCATGGTTCTTAATTCGATGTTCCTCCGCCTACTCTTCATCTATCTTCCAAGTAAAATTCTGTAACATGAACATATTGATTACAGCCTAGCTAATTTTTATACTTATCTTAATAATCATAGGACTTAACAAATACTTATCGAAATATCAACTGACTCGAATCAATCATAATAGCCATTTTCAAAGACGATAATACTTTCAGCAGGTAATGATGTGTTGTCATCCGCATCAGGAGCGTATGCGCCAATCCCCAGCACATGGGATGTTAGCGAATCAGACTCTACTTCTAGGCCCTTGTCTTTATCTGAAAGATACGTGATCAAGTCCTTGAAATGAATTTTTAGCAAGTCCATTTCTTCGAACTCTGGAACCGCTGGTTCAGTAAACTCTATCGCCTCCAAAACGCCAGAGGCGTTGTAATATGCGAACACGCCCAAATTCTCAAAGTAATCACATGGGAAGACAGACTCCTCCGCTCTTTTAAAAGAGTCAAACACTCCCCCTAATAATAATCTCACTTGGTCAGGAGTCATGCCAAACTTGATTTTCCCTGCCCCCACAAAGGGGGAAATTAAAAATCGCATAAAATACTCTCACTTAAAAATCAGTCACATGCTACAGACATAGTTCAGCATTTCGTTTTGGCATCAAATGTTTAATGGAGTATTTCAATGATGCATATCAAATGACTTTATTCATTCTTTTGGGCAAGCGCTTAGCCCGACAGGGCACTACACCACAGCAATAATTTGACCGTATTTAATCCAAAATAAAAACGCCCCAGGCGGGGCGTTGTTTTCATGGCGGCCATTACATGGCGTTGGTGGATTCGAAGATCTTGTCCGCCGACGCTTCGACGAAGCCAGGGTAGAGCACGCCGTCGGCCTGCGGGTAGCGCAGGGCAAACTCGTAGAAGCAGCTCGGGATGGTGCGCACGCCGTCGCTGAAGGGCACCTCGGCCTTGTCTGCCATGGTGGAGGATTGCTCCAGCATCACCTCGGGATCGCCCTTCACCTCGCCGCCAACGGTGTTGAGCACGAAGCCTGCCGCCTTGAGCGCCGCATTCACCTGCTGGATGGTGTCGAAGTCCTTCAGGCGATTGATGTTGACGGTGAAGTGGTTGGCACGATAACCCCAGGCGGCCATCCAGGCGGCATACTCGCTCTCTGCCAGCAGGGTCTGGTAGTCGGTGTGAGAGACCTGCCAGGGCGCGCCGGCGTAGAGGAAGGCCGGGGTGTCGGTGAGGTGATCGGGTACCTGATCCACCAGCTTGTTGATGATGGCCTGGGCACCTTCGGAGAGCTCTTCCACCTTCAGCTCGCTGATGAACACCTTGGGCGCATCAGGATCTTTATGCTCGAAGTGTTTGGCATAGAGCTTCTTGGCCTTGAATACATACTCGCCCTTCTCTTCGTACCCCAGGGCGCGGAAGTGGGCCGCCAGTTTCTCGAGACCGAGCTTGGGCAGGTTGTAGGTCCGAAACGCCACGTGATCGTTGATGATGGGGGCACCGCCGCCCAGCAGTTGATGAACCTTGTGAGCACTGGGGGTGACCTGAATGTAGTTGTCCCACAGATGGCCAAACAGGGTGTCGATATCCTTTTGCATCTCTCTTTCCTTTGATTGCGGGTACAGACAGGGGCACCTGTTCAGTGCCCCTCTTTTATTTTCTTGTTATCAGAAGGTCAGACCGGGAGACAGCTGATCCGGCATAGCAGCCTTGCTGTCTTCGACGGAGGCGACCGGGTAAGCACAGTAGTCGGCGGCATAGTAGGCGCTCGCTCTGTGGTTACCAGAGGCACCGATGCCGCCGAAGGGGGCGGCACTGGAGGCGCCAGTGATGGGCTTGTTCCAGTTGACGATACCGGCACGGATGCGCTTGAAGAAGTGGTTCCAGTCCGCTTCGTTGTCACCGAGCAGGCCGGCCGAGAGACCGAAACTGGTGGCGTTCGCCTTCTCGATGGCCGCATCGAAGTCGTCGTAGCGAATGAGCTGCAGCAGCGGGCCGAAGTACTCTTCATCCGGCAGCGCGCTGACCACGGTCACGTCTATGATGCCCGGGGAGACAAAGCCGGTGCCCGCTTCCAGGTGCTTGAGGGCAAGCAGGCTTTCGCCACCGAGGCGCTGCAGGTTGGCTTGCGCCTCGACCATGCCGAGTGCGGCCTTCTCGCTGATCATGGCGCCCATGAACGGCTGCTCGGCGGCGTCATAGAAGCCGACCTTGATCTGGCCGACCACCTCCACCAGGCGCTTGACTAGGGCATCGCCCCGCTCGCCGCGCTCGACAAACAGACGGCGCGAGCAGGTGCAACGCTGGCCGGAGGTAATGAAGGCGGACTGCACGATGGCATGGACGGCGCCGTCGATGTCGCTCACATCTTTCACGATCAGCGGGTTGTTGCCCCCCATCTCCAGTGCCAGGATCTTGCCCGGCTGGCCGGCAAACTGCTGATGCAGGAAGTGGCCGGTACGGGAGGAGCCGGTGAAGAAGAGGCCGTCGATGTCCGGGTTGCCGGCCAGCGCCTTGCCGGTGTCGACCTCCCCCTGCACCAGGTTGAGCACCCCCTTGGGCAGCCCCGCCTCCTGCCACACCTTGACCATGGCTTCAGCCACCATGGGGGTCAGCTCGGAAGGCTTGAACACGACCGCATTGCCGGCGATGAGCGCTGGCACAATGTGGCCGTTGGGCAGGTGGCCCGGGAAGTTGTAGGGGCCGAACACGGCCACGACGCCATGGGGCTTGTGGCGCACAAACGCCTTGGCGCCCGGCATGGGGTTTTCCACCGTGCCGGTACGCTCGTCATGGGCACGGATGGAGATGGCAATCTTGCCCTGCATGGCCGCCACTTCGGTGCGGGTCTCCCACAGGGGCTTGCCGGTTTCACGGGCGATGGTCAGGGCCAGCGCCTCCTTGTGCTCGCCGAGCAGGTCGGCATAGCGGCGCACGATGGCAAGGCGCTCTTCAAGGGCCAGATCGGACCAATGGTAGAAGGCCGTGCGGGCCGCCTTGACGGCCGCATCCACCTGGGACTGGCTTGCCGCCTCACCCCGCCAGATCACCTCGTTTTTGGCCGGGTCGATGGATTCGAACGGCTTGCCTTCACCGGCCAGCCACTGGCCATCGATAAACTGGACTAAAGACATCATCAATTCACTCCCTGTGGGTACGCAGGCCGCCTCGGCAGCCTGTCTCAATGCTGTGCTGCGGGGCGGGTCAATCCAGATCGACGACGCGCACCATGTCGCCATTTTCCACCTTGAGGGCGGCCGCCATCTTGGGTGGAATGATGGCTTCGTGCTTGTCCAGATCGACCCGGATGTTGCCGTAGCAGGCGCGGTATTGCTCGAACCTGGTGTTGCAGATGAGGTAGGTATGGCCGCCGATGGGCTCACCCACCAGCACCGCCAGCTTCTGGCTGCGGCGCACGCTGCGAATGTTCTTCACCTCGCATTCGACGGTGGGGCCGGCGTCGAAGATGTCGACATAACCGCGATTCACGAACCCCTCATCCTGCAGCATCTTGAGGGCAGGCCGAGTCTTTTCATGGGTCTTGCCGATGACGGCGCGCGCCTCGTTGCTCAGCAGATTGACGTAGATGGGGTACTTGGGCATCAGCTCGGCGATGAAGCGCTTCTTGCCGATGCCAGTCAGATAGTCGACGGTGGGAAAATCCATCGAGAAGAAATGTTTTTGCAGCCACTCGTAGAAGGGGCTGTGGCCGTTGCCATCGGAGACACCACGCATCTCGGCAAAGACGGTACTGTCAAACAGCTCGGGGTGTTCGGCCATGAACAGGAAACGGTGCTTGGAGAGCAGACGGCCGTTGAGCCCCTCGCGGGCGCATTCACGCAGAAACAGGGTGCAGAGCTCGGAATTGCCGGTGTAGTCGTTGGAGAGGGTGAGGGTTTCCACGACATTGTAGATGCCGAGCTTGGGGGAGGAGTGCACCACCTTGCCGATGTGATAGTTGTAGAACGCCTGGGACAGGCCGACCGCCGCGTCGATGGCGCAGGTACCGACCATCTCCCCGGTCTCCAGATCCTCGGCCACGAAGAAATAGAGGCACTCGCCCTTGCCAGCGGGCTTGTCCAGGAAGGTCTGGGTCGAGGCATCGATCTTGCGTTGCAGCAGCTCGTCGTTGACCGGCAAGGATGTCATGCCGGTGCCGGATTCGATGGCACAGGTCTTGAGGCCGGCGAAGTCGCGCTGCTCGATAGGACGGATAACCAACATAAATGACAACTCCCTTTCATTGACGACAGGTGGGGTCCCGGCTCCTGCCGGGAGGGCTCCCCACCTCAATTTGGATCAGGCGTTGACCACCTGAGCGACCGCTTTCTCGAACCGTGCCAGCCCTTCCTTGATGTCCGCTTCCGGGATCACCAGGGAGGGAGCAAAACGCACCACGTTGGTACCGGCAACCAGCGCCATCAGACCCTGATCGATGGAGGCGAGCAGGAAGTCGCGGGAGCGGCCCTTGAAGTCATCGTTGAGCACGGCGCCCAGCAGCAGGCCCTTGCCGCGCACTTCGCTGAAGCAGTGGTACTTGGCGTTGATGGCTTCCAGCCCTTCGCGGAACAGCTGCTCGCGCTGCTTGATGCCGCTCAGCACTGCCGGGGTGTTGACCACGTCGATCACCGCCTCGGCTACGGCACACGCCAGCGGGTTGCCGCCGTAGGTGGAGCCGTGAGTGCCCACTTTCAGGTGGGAGGCGATCTCGGTGGTGGTCAGCATGGCCCCGATGGGGAAGCCACCGCCCAGCGCCTTGGCGCTGGTGAGGATGTCCGGGGTGATGCCCAGACCCATATAGGCAAACAGCTCGCCGGTACGACCGACACCGGATTGCACCTCGTCATAAACCAGCAGGGCGTTGTGCTTGTCGCACAGCTCGCGCACCCCCTTGGCAAACTCGTCGGTGGGGCTGATGATGCCACCCTCGCCCTGCAGCGGCTCCATCACCACGGCGCAGGTGTTGTCGGAGATGACGGCAGCCAGCTCCTCCAGGTTGTTGTAGGCGACGTGGGTGATGTCGGCAGGCTTGGGACCGAAGCCATCGGAGTAGGCTGCCTGGCCGCCGACGCTGACGGTAAAGAAGGTACGGCCGTGGAAGCCCTGGTGGAAGGCGATGATCTGGGTCTTGTGGGCTCCGAACTTCTCGATGGCGTAGCGGCGGGCCAGCTTGAGGGCCGCTTCGTTTGCTTCGGCGCCGGAGTTGCAGAAATAGACCTTCTCGGCGAAGGTGGCGGCGACCAGTTTCTTGGCCAGGCGCAGGGCCGGCTCGTTGGTCATCACGTTGGAGAGGTGCCACAGCTTCTCACCCTGGGATTTCAGGGCCTCGACCAGTTTGGGATGGCAATGGCCCAGGCCATTGACCGCGATCCCGCCCGCGAAATCCACATACTCGCGGCCTTCCTGATCCCAGACACGTGACCCCTCGCCGCGCACCGGGATGATTTTGGCCGGCGCATAGTTGGGAACCATCACTTCATCAAACACTTCACGTGTCACTGCCAACAACTCTGACATATTGCTCTCCTGCTATCTCGCGGCAGAATAATCCACCGCCCAAAAGTTAAATCCGTGTAAACGTGGCGGAATTATCACAGAAAAAAAGTAAAAAGTCTGTAACTTAACCGCCTATAAGGAACAATGTTCGATTGCCTTTGAGATTTTAGGCAACCGCATTGCATAACGGCTCAGGGGGTGTTGGCAAGAGATAATTTGGACAGGGAGGAGGGTGAATAAAGTCTCAGGGAAATTTTTTTTTGCCTCATGACGGTTTTGAGACAAACATCGCAATTTTTTCAGGAAACGGCCAAAAAGTTGGCCAGCAACTGGTGCCCCTGTTCGCTCAGAATACTCTCCGGATGGAACTGCACTCCCTCCAGCGCCAGCGTTTTATGCCGCAGCCCCATGATCTCGTCCTGGCTGCCGTCGGCATGTTCGCTCCAGGCGGTGACCTCGAAACAGTCGGGCAGCGACGCCGCCTCCACCACCAGAGAATGATAGCGGGTCACCCGCAGCGGGTTGTTGAGCCCCTTGAACACCCCCTCCCCTTTGTGACGGATGAGAGAAGTCTTGCCGTGCATCACCTGACGGGCACGCACCACCCGGGCACCAAAGGCCTGTGCCAGCGACTGATGGCCGAGACAGACGCCGAGGATGGGGATCTCGCCGGCAAAACGGGAGATGGCGGCCAAAGAGATGCCCGCCTCGTTTGGCGTGCAGGGGCCGGGAGAGATCACCAGATGACGGGGGGCAAGCCGGGCTATCTCCTCCAGGCTCAGCTCATCGTTGCGCCTGACCACCACCTCTTGCCCCAGAGCGCCGAAGTATTGCACCAGGTTCCAGGTAAAGGAGTCGTAGTTGTCGATGAGTAGCAGCATGCAAACACCCTGGGAATAAGACAGAGACGGTGATCGGACAACCCGTTGCGAGGGCGGGCAGACAAACGCCGCGCATTCTGGCATGTCTCTTTGCGTTAATAAACCGGCGGTCACCTCACCTGCTGTGCAGTCTGTTCGCTCTTCAATGGCGATCCGGGCCTGTCGACCCCACCCGGCGGTGGGCCTGTCCCCGACCGGGCAGCATCAGCAGCTCCATGTCAGGATGGCAAGGTAAAAGAGACGGGAGGCGACCGGGAAAAGGGTACAGGACGTGACAGGCAGATGGGAAGGAGTCACCTTGGCAAGGGCTGGCAACGAACCTCAGCGGTCCAGATAACGGCCCTGTTCCAGTTCCCGTTCCCGCTGGCACTCGGCCAGATAGATGGCAGCCGCGATGGCCGGGGTCTTGTGGTGCTTGTCGATGGCGTTGGAGACCATCAACTGCAAGGTATTGAGGCTCTTGGCCTTGCGAAACTTGCGCAGCCAGTGACCCTTGTCACCCAACTCTTCACTCAGGGTTTGTGATTCGACAGACATGCTTTCTCTTGGGGCAAAGCCCGTGTTTGACATTGGGGAGGTTGCGACAAACCGGAAGGTGTAAAACAAAGAAAGCCAGGCATCCACCCAGCTCTCTTCTACTACACCTTCCCAGTATGTCAGGCTCGAGGAACGAAGCCGACGACATCATATACGCTGATCAGGGTTTTTTCAGCCCTTTCACGCGCCTTTTGTGCGCCAGCCGCCAAAATGGCCTGCAGATGGGCCTCATCCTGACGCAGCTCGCGGAAGCGCGCCTGGATGGGTTCCAGCAAGGCGACCACGGCATCGGCCGTTTCACTCTTGAGGTGGCCGTACATCTTGCCTTCGAAGTGCTGCTCCAGCTCCGGGATGGAGCGGCCGGTCACACCGGACATCAGGGTCAGCAGATTGGAGACCCCCGGCTTGTTTTCGGGATCAAAACGCACCACGGCCGGCTCGTCCGAGTCGGTCATCGCCCGCTTGATCTTCTTGACGATCTGCTTGGGATCTTCCAGCAAGCCGATGAAGTTGGCCTCGTTGTCGTCGGACTTGGACATCTTCTTGGTCGGGTCCTGCAGGCTCATCACCCGGGCCCCTTCGGTCGGAATGAAGGGTTCCGGCAGGGTGAAGACTTCGCCATAGAGGTTGTTGAAGCGGGTGCAGATGTCGCGGGTCAGCTCCAGATGCTGCTTCTGGTCATTGCCAACCGGCACCTGATTGGCCTGATAAAGCAGAATGTCGGCCGCCATCAGCACCGGATAACCGAACAGGCCGACGTTGACGTTGTTCTCGAAACGAGCGGACTTGTCCTTGAACTGGGTCATACGCGATAGCTCGCCCATCTGGGTGTAGCAATTCAGGATCCAGCCGAGCTCGGCGTGCTGGGGCACGTGGGACTGGATGAAGACGGTGCTCTTGGCCGGGTCGATGCCCACCGCCAGATAGAGGGCGGCTGCGTCGAGGCACGCCTTGCGCAAGGCGGCCGGATCCTGGCGGGTGGTGATGGCGTGCAGATCGACGATGCAATAGAGGCAGTCGAAGTCATCCTGCATGCTGACCCACTGACGCAGGGCGCCCATGTAGTTGCCGATGGTCAGCTGGCCCGAGGGTTGGGCACCGCTCAATACGATTGGTTTAGTCATCAGAGTAGTAATCCTTGTTATCCGCCAGCCCGGTCTGGATCAGACCAGCAGGGCGTCGAGTTCGGCAAACTGCTCGCAAACCCAGTCGGGGCGCGAGTCTGCGATAGGGCGGCCATAGTTGTAGCCATAGGTGAGCCCCACCACCTTCATGCCGGCGGCCTGGGCGGCCAGTACGTCATTTTCGGAATCCCCCACCATCAGGGTGCGGGACGGGCTGACACCCAGCTCGTGGCAGGCGTGCAACAGCGGCTCCGGGCTCGGCTTCTTGACGGGTACGCAGTTGCCCCCGAGCCAGAGTGCGAAACAGTCGCTGATGCCGAGGGCCTCCAGAATGGGCTGCACGAAGTGACTCGGTTTGTTGGTCACCACGGCCTGCTGGTAACCCAGCCCCTGCAGACGGCGCAGGCTCCGGGCCACTCCGTCATACATGGCCAGGCCTTCCAGCAGACAGGCCTGATAGTGACGGTCGAACAGGGGGCGGGCCTTGGCAAACTGCTCCGGGGCGTCGCGGTAATCGAGAGCCCGCTGGATCAGCTTGTCGGCGCCGTTGCCGACCCAGGTACGCACCACGGCCTCATCGGCCTCGGCCAACCCCAGCTCCGCCAGGGTACGGTTGACCGCCAGCGCCAGTTGCGGGGCGCTGTCAATCAGGGTGCCATCCAGATCGAACAGCACCAGGTCAAAGGGGCGATCAGCGACGGACATGGGCAAGCTCCGCGCGCATCTGGTCGATCACCGCCTTGTAATCCGGCTTGCCGAAGATGGCAGAGCCCGCCACGAACATGTCGGCACCCGCCTCGGCAATCTCGCGAATGTTGTCGACCTTGACCCCGCCATCGATTTCCAGGCGAATGTCGCGGCCGCTCTCGTCGATCAGGCGGCGCACCTGGCGCAGCTTGTCGAGGGTGCCGGGGATGAAGCTCTGACCGCCAAAGCCCGGGTTGACCGACATCAGCAGGATCACGTCCAGCTTGTCCATCACGTACTCCAGGCAGCTGAGCGGGGTCGCGGGGTTCAGCACCAGACCAGCCTGGCAACCCTGCTCCTTGATGAGGCCCAGGGTGCGATCCACGTGATCGGAGGCTTCCGGGTGGAAGGTGATCAGGCTGGCACCGGCCTTGGCAAAATCAGGCACGATGCGATCCACCGGCTTGACCATCAGGTGCACGTCGATGAGCGCTTCGATGCCGTAATCGCGCAGCGCCTGACAGACCATGGGGCCTATGGTCAGGTTGGGGACATAATGGTTGTCCATCACATCGAAATGGACCACGTCGGCCCCGGCGGCCAGCACCTTGGCCACATCCTCACCCAGACGGGCAAAGTCGGCGGAGAGGATAGAGGGGGCAATCAGAAAGTCTTTCATCAGCGTCATCCATTGGCAGCGTGGCAGAAAAAACGGCGCAATTTTATCGCAAAAGGGCGATGAAAACGACCCGCATCTACAGAACACGCCGCTCCAGCACCATGGATGGCACACGATGCCAGGCGCGGCTCACGAAATGCCAGCGGGATCACCAGAGGCCGCATCAGAAATGACAACGGCCCCCTCAGGGACCGTTGTTCACTCAGCCGACGGCAACCAGCTCCGCCTCACCGGGATAATAGCCCTGTTCGGGCTCGATGCCGGGCGGATAGAGCGCCAGCAGCTCGGCCACCTTGTTGCGACCACCGCCGTTGCGGCTGATGGTACGCTTGACCAGGATTTCGTCGAGCCGGGCGCCACGATAGAGCTCGCGGGTCAATTCGATGTCATGGTTGCTGATGAGCACGGGCACCCCTTTATGGGCGGCGGTGTGGCGAGCCAGCCTGGCCAGCAGCGCCTGATCGTCCAGGGTGAAACCGCCTGCCGAATAGGTGGTGAAACTCGCCGTGGTGGAGAGGGGGGCATAGGGCGGATCGCAGTAGATCACCCAGTCTTCCTCTGCACGGGCCATGGCGTCGGCATAGCTTTCGCAGATGAACGTCGCCTTCTGCGCCTTCTCGGCAAACGCCCACAGCTCTTTCTCCGGGAAGTAGGGTTTCTTGTAGGAACCGAAGGGAACGTTGAACCCCCCCTTCTTGTTGTAACGGCACAAGCCGTTGAAACCATGGCGATTCAAAAACAGGAACAACTGAGCCCGTTCAAACCCGGCAGCGGTCTGGTTGAACTGGGTACGCAGCCGATAATAGGCGGTCTTGTGGTTGTGCTCGGCCACGAACAGCTTGCGGGCCTCGCTGATGAAGCTGTCCGGCTGCTGCTTGAGGTGGTTGTAGAGGCCAATGAGATCCGGATTGATGTCGTTGAGCACATAAGCGTCGTAATCCGTGTTGAGAAACACGGATCCCGCCCCGACGAAGGGCTCCAGCAACACACGCCCGGCCGGCAAACGCTCGGCGATCTCTTCGACCAGGGAGTATTTTCCCCCGGCCCATTTTAAAAACGCGCGTGTTTTTTTCATGGAAGTCCGGTGTTGACAAGGCTATGCCCAAAAAAGGGGGGTGATTCTACCCCCTTCTTCGGGTGGCTGGCTATTGCTTCAATTCTTTTTGTATCTGGGCGAATGACTTGGGCCAGGGTTGTCCCTTGAGCAAGGCAGGCGACAGCTTGCGAATGGCCGCCTTGGCCTGGGCACTGCTGGCGTAGTCTCCCTGCACCACCACATACCAGGGACTGCCACGGAAGCGGGTCTTGTAAACCCACACCTTGCCCGCCAAGCCATGCTCGGCCACAAAGCTGTCTACCGCCTTGGTGTTGCTCGCCCCCATCAACTGGATGCTGTAGTGATTCTTCGGCTTTTTGTTGAGAGTCGCCACCGGCGTCAACGCCACCTTGGCCGCCGGGGCCGCTACCGGCGCTGTCTGCGCGCCACTGGCCGGTTGAGCCTCTGTCCGGGCCGGGACACTGTTAGGGGCCGGATTCTTGACCTGGGCCGTCGTTCCGGTCGGGACCGCACGGGAACCGCTCCCCACCAGCTCATCCACCACGGCCGTGGGCAAGGCGCCGCTGACGTTCGGCTGGTTCATCAATTTCTCGACCACTTCGTCGGAGATGACGACCCGGCGCCCCTCATAGTTGGTTGACTCCGTGGTGACCGTCTCGCTCTCGACCTTCTTGGGCAAGGGCTTGGCATCGGACTGCCAATCGCGGGCAACCTGATTCCCTGACGGGATGGCAGCGGCGCCACTGTTCGCCTGAGTACTCAAGGCCCCGCTCGCCGCACCGACGTTCACAGGATCGCTTGAGACGGGATCGGGCAACGCCATCCCCTGGGACGGAGCCTGGGCGGGGTCCTGGCCTGCACTGTCGAACAGGGGCAGATAGCTCAGGGCCAGCAACCCGCCCGCCACCAGGGCAAGCACGATCGCTATCTTCTTGACGGGCAACTCGGCCTGACGTTTCTTGGGCCTTCTGTCGGTCATGGTATCCTCCAGTAACTGCATGATGGCTGACGGATGTCCGCCCGCCCCATTCAGGATCTCTTCCACTTTCGGCTTGGGCAAGAGGGCTGTCGGGATCTTGAGCTCTTTGGCCTTCTCATACAAGAAGATACGTTGCTCAGGAGCGCTCAGTGGCGCGACCTCCAGCTCGAGGGCTGGCATGGCTCGTCCCTTGAGGAGCGCCTTCTGGTTGCGACACCAGGCGTCATCACCCGAGAGCAGGATGGCCAGTTTATGAGGAGATGCCAGGGTATCGTTGTGACGACAGAGCGCCCACAACTCCCCCACCAGCTCGGCAGGCAAGGTATCGGCACGTTCGATGATGAGCAGCAGTCTGGCAGGCTTGTCACCCACCATGCGAAAGAAGCTGTCCGCCAGGGCATCCTGCGCGTTGAACAGGGGACGTACCACTACCTGCTGCAGCAGCAACTGGCGCACATCCGCCATCTTCATGGACGGGCTGCCGATGAGGCTGGCCACCCGCACCGCATCGGGCAGTTGGGCAAGCAGCGACTCGCACAATGTGCCACGGCCACTGCCTGGCTTGCCGGAGAGAAAAACAAAGGGGTGGTTGAACTCGATCAGGTGCAGCAGCCGGTCAACCAACTGCCGCTGAGAAGGCAGTTTGAGCAATTTATTAGTGGTCACGACCAGACTCGATCACCGCCATCAATTGCTCGTCTGTCACATCGGCCACGACCTGGGCCTGTCCGATCCCGATCGGCAGCACCAGCCTCAGTTTGCCTTCCAGCACCTTCTTGTCACGGCGCATATGGCGAATGAAGGCGGCAAAATCCATATCGGACGGTGCCTTGACCGGCAAATCGGCGGCCAACAGCAGCTCGCGGACTCGTGCCACCTCTTGCGCCGTCATGTCGCCACGGGCCAGGGCCGTCTCGGCCGCCAGCATGGTTCCCGCCGCCACGGCTTCACCGTGCAGCCAGTTGCCATAACCCTTCTCCGCCTCGATGGCATGGCCGAAGGTATGTCCCAGGTTCAGCAAGGCGCGCACGCCGTGCTCGGTCTCGTCCTGACCGACCACATCGGCCTTGATCTCGCAGCAGCGGCGAATGGCATAGGAGAGTGCATCACCGTCGAGGCGCTGCAGGCGAGTCATGTTGGTTTCAAGCCAGGAGAAGAAGGCGGCATCCCAGATGATGCCGTATTTGATCACCTCGGCCATGCCGGCGGCAAATTCCCGGGCAGGCAGGGTCTTGAGGCAGTCGGTATCGATGATCACATGCTTGGGCTGATAGAAGGCCCCCACCATGTTCTTGCCGAGGGGATGGTTGACGGCGGTCTTGCCGCCGACGGAAGAGTCAACCTGGGAGAGCAGCGTGGTAGGCACCTGAATAAACGGAATGCCTCGTTGGTAGCTTGCCGCAGCAAAGCCGACAACATCGCCTATCACACCACCCCCCAGAGCGATCAGAGTGGTATCACGACCATGGCTGGTTTCCAGCAGAGCAGACATGATCCGCTCGAAGGTCGCCAGGGTTTTGTAGGCCTCGCCATCGGGCAGGATCAGGTGTTCCACCTGAAAACCGGACAGCAACTGAATGATCTGTTCAAGATACAGGGGCGCGACCACGGTATTGGTCACTATCATGACCCGCTTGCCCTTGATCGTCTGCGCCAGTACCTCGGGGCGTTGCAGCAGACCGGCAGCTATCTCTATCGGGTAGCTGCGTTCACCCAGTTCGACCTTCAACCTTTCCATGGACGTCCTCTAATGAATTACATACCAATCAACTTGACGATTTGATTAGCGACAACTTTGGCACTCTGGTCATCCGTCTGGATGACAAAATCGGCAACCTCTTCGTACAGGGCGTTGCGCTCTTGCGCAAGACGCTCAAGCACTTCACGGGGCGGCTCTTCGGTTTGCAGCAAGGGACGACGCTTGTCTCTCTGGGTTCGCGCCAATTGCTTTTCAATGGTGGTTTCGAGGTAGACCACGATGCCGCGTGCGGAGAGTTTGTTGCGGGTTTCACGGCTCTTGATGGCACCGCCACCCGTTGCCAGCACGATACCCTGCTGTTCGGCGAGCTCACCGATCACCTTCTCTTCGCGGATCCGGAAGCCTTCTTCGCCTTCAACATCGAACACCCAGCCGATATCGGCACCACTGCGGCGCTCAATCTCATGATCTGAGTCGAAAAACTCCATGTGCAGTTGTTCTGCCAGATGTCTACCTATGGTGCTCTTGCCCGCACCCATGGGACCTATCAGGAAAATATTGCGTTTCTCAGCCATGTCTTTTCGTTAGTAATTACAAACTGTATGGCCCCGGTAAACACTCGACCGGGGTACCTATGAACCTTATCTTGCGTTGGATCAGGAGGGGGATTATCTCAGTAGAAACCAGGACTGGCAACCGCAGCCCTTACGCCCCAGCCTCATCGGGGCGTAAGGTTATATGTGTTTTACTCTCACAAGTAAAGTTTTCAGAGGGCGTCGGTCACTATCCTCGGGGTCACGAAGATCAGCAGTTCACGCTTCTTGTTTTCACTGGTGGTTTTCTTGAACAGATAGCCCAACCCGGGGATATCCCCCAGCAGCGGCACCTTGCTGACATCGCTCTTGATGGTCTGTTGATAGATGCCGCCAAGCACCAGGGTTTCACCGTTGTTGACCAACACCTGGGTGGTGATGGACTGGGCGTTGATGGACACCGCATCCCCGGTCCCGGTCGGCACGGTTTCACCCTTGGTATCCTGAGTCACGGTCAAGTCCAGGATCACCCTGTTGTCCGGGGTGATCTGCGGTGTGACCTTGAGGCTCAGCACCGCCTTCTTGAAGGTGACCGAGGTCGCCCCGCTCGAAGAGGACTCCACATAGGGGATCTCGGTCCCCTGCTCGATCAGGGCCGGCTTCTGGTTGGCCGTGGTGACACGCGGACTGGCGATGATCTCGGCCTTGCTCTCCTTTTCCAGAGCCGAGAGCTCAAGATCCAGCAGGGTGCCATTGGCAAGACGGGCAACCTGGAACGCCAGGGTGCCGGCCGCGTTGGTCACCGGCAGGTTGACGTTGAGTCTGTCTTCTACGTTGGGACGAGTGATGGTGGAACTGCCATCATTGTTTCCGGCGCCATCATTACCCTCTATGGTGCCCGAGGTGCCGTTGCCATGACCGTCTGTCTTGGTCACACCCCAGCGCACCCCCAGTGCCTCATCGAAACCATCATCAATGGTCACCATGCGCGCCTCGATCACCACCTGCTTGACCGGGATATCGAGGATATCCAGCATCCGCTTGACGTTGCTGATGACATCCGCCGTGTCCTTGACCACCAGCACGTTGGTACGTTCATCCACGCTGACCGCCCCTCTGGGGGAGAGCAGCTTGGTACTCTCGGAGGAGAGCAGGGCCGCCACTTCCGATGCCTTGGCATAGTTGATCTGCAGATACTCGGTGTAGAGGGGTGCGAGATCCGCCACCTGGTTGCGGCTCTCCATCTGCTGTTTCTCGCGAGCGGCAATCTCGTCCGCCGGCGCCACCAGCAGGATGTTGTTGTCCAGCCGTTTGTCCAGCCCTCTGACCTTGAGGATGATGTCCAGCGCCTGCTCCCAGGGCACGCCATCGAGACGCAGCGTGATGTTGCCGGAGACCGAGTCTGTGGTCACCAGGTTCAGATTGTTGAAATCGGCGATGATCTGCAACACGGTACGAACAGGAATATCCTGGAAGTTCAATGAGATGGGCTTGCCCTGGTACTGCTTCGCCGCCGTGGTGGCCACCCGTTTTTTCACCTCGATGATGAACATCTTGTCGGCCTGATCATAACGGTAGTCAAACTGGCCGTTCACCGAGAGCTCGAACAGGGTGTCATTGCCCTGGCGGAACACCTCCACCTGGGAGACCGGGGTAGCAAAGTCCTGCACATTGATGAGGTTGAGCTGATCATCAGGCACCCGGGTACCGTGGAACTTGGCCAGCACTTTCTGACCACGGCTGCTGACATCCACCGCCGCCGAACTGTTGTCCAGCGTCACGAGGAATTCCCCCTGCCCCTCCTTGCCACGGCGAAAATCCACGCCCTTGACCGAGTTGAAGTAGGCGCCCCCCATGTTTGCCTGAGACACGGACAACACCGGCTTGCCGGGGGCAACGGGCGAAGGAGCCACGGTAGGCGTGGCAGCCACGGCAGGCTGAGCCTGATACTGGGACTGGTTCTGGGCAACTCGCTGGGTGTCAATCAATGCAGACTGAGTCACCGGCTGGCTTCTGACGAGCGCAGACTGGCTGGCTGCAACAGGCGTCGCCGAGGAAGCGACCGGCTGCCCTGCCTTGTCTCCCAGCGCCACCAGCAATTTATTGCCCTGCTGATGGACCTGATAGGGGGTGAGCTGATCGAGGGCGATCTTGATGTCGAGCCCCTGCCCCTTCCCCTCCACCAGGAGGTTGTTCACCCCTTGCTGCTTGATGGGCAGGGGATTGACCCTCAGGGCACCGATGGCCCCGGGTACGTGCAGCAGAAGCTGATTGGGTTCATAGGTCAACCTGTCCGTAAAACCGCTGACCGGTTCGCTGAAGCTGAGCTCCAGCAGGAGTTGATCGGCCAGCAGGGGATTCACCTTGACCTCCTGCAACGCGGGTACTGCCCACACCTGAGTGCATCCGCCCAGCCACAGCAGCGCCACACCGGTCATCCTTCTTATTGTTGTTCTCATCTCTGCTCATCCCTGATCATAGTTTTGCGTCGAGATTGGCCATGGCCAGCTGGGTTTCTCGGGTGACCCAGCATCCTTTGCCATCCGGTACCGTCTCCATCAAGTCAACATGCGTGTTCGTTATCTTGATGACCCTGCCCTGATCCAGCCCCATGTGCTGGTTGAGCCCGACGCGCACGGCTTGCCCGTCCGGGGTTTTGATCAATGCCCACAACTGCCCCTGCTTGCCGATGGAGCCTTTCATGCTCAGGCTGGCAAGCGAGTAGCGTTCCAGCACCTCCTTTTCCCGATTGGCCACTATCTGGGCACAGTCCGGCTTGGCCTTGGCATCCAGCCTGGAACTGGTTTCCGGCTGGGGTGCAATGAACGGACTACGCTGGTCGCTGCGTTGATAGACCATGGGAGAGAAGGGCTTTATCTCCGGCAAAGGTTCGATCGGTACCGGCTTTCTGGCCTTTGTCTGTTTGACATACTCATCCATGTCCTCCTGTCCCCCACAGGCCGTCAACAGCAGCGCCGACAAGAGAAGTACGTCCGCTCTCATGCTCATGGCTTTTTCTCCACGGTTTTGCCGTTGTACTTGTAGGTCTTGGCCTGCATGGACATACCGATCAGCTCACCCCCCTTCCCCTGGCTGAGCTGGAAAGAATCCAGGATCACGATGCGGGGCAAAGCAGCCATGTCCGCCGTGAACTTGCCAAGTTCGTGATAGGTGCCCACGACCTCGATGCGCATGGGCAGCTCGGTGGAGAACTCGTGTTTCACCTCTGGCTCCCAGTTGATCCTGTTCAATGTCAAACCGTTGTCGGTGGCAATGAAGCTGATGTCATCCAGCAAACCGGCGACTTCGTGGGTGTTGGGCAGCTGTTTGAGCTGGGTGTCGACAAGATGTTCCAGCTGGACCATCTGCTTTCTGTATGCTTCCAGGTTCGCGGCCAGCATGGCCTTGCTCTCGAATTGTCCCTTGAGCTCGGTCTCTTTTGCGGCTTCACGACCCAGGGCCGCCAGGGAATTGGCAATCACGTAGTAATAGAGTGCCCCGCCAAGCAGAGCACAGCAGAAGAAGACAAAGATGCCCTTGGCGATCGGCGGCCAGCGGGCAATGTCATTGAGATCCAGGTCGTTGAGTTGTTGCAGGTTCATTTTTGCCCCTTAGCCGCGTTGGGTAGCGCCGTGGCAATCTGGAACATCATGGAGAACTGGCTCAGGGCGATGGGAGCCACCTCGGCCGTGAAAATGGTGCTGAGCTGGGATTGTGTCAGCCAGCCGGAACCGTCGATTCGGCGCATCATGCTGGCAACCCTGCCATAGGCTTCGGTCTTTCCCTTCACGTCTATCTTGTTGTTTTGCAAGGCAAGGCTATCAAGATACACCCCGTTGGGGACCAGCACCGGCAGCTGATTGAACAGACGCACAGGGATGTTGCGGCGCATCTGCAACTGCTCGATGAGTTGCATGCGGTCAATCAACTCCTTGCGCCGCTCCTTGAGAAGCCTGATCTCCCCAAGCTGGGTGTCCAGGGTTGCCATCTCCTGCTGCAACCGCTGATTGCGCTGCTGCTGGTAACCGATCTGCTGCTGCACCAGCCAGTCTGCAGCAAAGGCGATGGCTGCCGTCCCCGCCAGGAACAGACCGAACAGGATGCCGAATTGTTTCTTCTGACGCTGCGCCCGAGCCTGCCGCCAGGGCAGAAGGTTTATATTTGACATGGTGTGAAGCTCCTCAGTGCCAGCCCGAGCGCCGTCATGTACTTGGCTCCATGAGTCAGCCCCCCCTCTCCCTGCGGCTTGCCAAAGAGTGCAAAGGGATCGGGATGCAGCACCTCGCAGTTGAGCTCGCTGCCGATTTGTCCGGCCAGCCCCGGCAGCAGGCTCCCCCCTCCGGTCAGCACCAGCCTGGAGAGCTCCTTGTTCCCCGAAGAGCTGCAAAACAGCTGCACGTTGCGCCGTATCTGCAACACCAGGGTGCTGAGGTGAGGCAACAGGACATCCACCTCATGATCCGCAGGCAGGGAGCCCTGGAGCTTGGCCAGTTCCGCTTCTTCCATACTCATGCTGTAAAAAGAGGCCAATGCCTGGCTGTATTGATCACCACCAAAATTCTGCAACCGGGAATAGATGACCTGGCCCCGTAGCAGGGCGGCGAAAGTCAGGGCGCTGGCACCGATGTCGACGATGCCAACCGGTTTCTCCGAGGTTTGCAGGTCGGGCAGGCAGGCCAGCACGGCGCGTCCGAGCGCATGGGCCCCCACATCCACCACCATGGTCGTCATGCCTGCCTCCGTCAGGGCACTGACCCGGCCACTGACGCTCTCGGTCCGCGCGGCACTGAGCAGGACCTCCTGACGCCCGTTGTCGCCCGCCATGCCGAGGATTTCAAAATCCAGGCTCACTTCATCAAGGGGAAAGGGGATGAGCTGCTCAGCCTCCAGGTGAACCTGGTTCTCCAGCTCACTCTCGTTGATGTTGGTATCGACCTGAATGATCTTGGTGATGACGTTGGAACCGGTCACGGCCGTGGCCACGTTCTGGCAATCCCCTTGCACGAGCCGCTTGAGCGACTTGAGAGACTGACTGACCCGTTCAATGTCCTGAAGTTGATAGTCGACCAGCGTTCCT
This sequence comes from Aeromonas sp. s10, assembly GCF_040907975.1. Classification (NCBI taxonomy): domain Bacteria; kingdom Pseudomonadati; phylum Pseudomonadota; class Gammaproteobacteria; order Aeromonadales; family Aeromonadaceae; genus Aeromonas; species Aeromonas sp. s10. The sequence continues at coordinate 24,713 of NZ_JBFOCV010000041.1, forward strand.
CTTGGCATGGGGATCTCGGCAACCGAGCCGAGGTGCACCTTGCCGGGACGTCCGCTGATGGTGACGGCCTTGATGGTTTGACTGCCAAAATCAATGCCCGCCATGGAGACGAGGGATCCCTTACTTAATAGCCCAAACATATACACATCCATGCGTTATTGGGTTTTCGGACTTATTGTAGGACAGCGCGTCATGATGTGACGGCTTAACTCAATATAATGCTCTATCTATCAATGTCATAAAGTTTATGTCAAAAGTTGACGCCCCTCTCCTTTCGGCCTTGATTGCGGCCCCCTTGGTAATTGTGCCCTAGAGTGCTACCCTCCCGCCTCTTCTCGGGGTCGCCTGTTTGCGGACAGGAAAACCTCGAATCCGCGAGGGTAAAAAGGCTATACTCTGCGCCCGTTGGCTAATTTTAAGACGATTGGTAGTTCTTCCATGCTGAAATGGCTCGTTCGCCTGTTTATTGTCATGATGCTGGGTGCTGTGCTGGGCGTTGCCAGCCTCATCGGCATCTACTTCTACATCAAGCCCCAGTTGCCGGACGTCAGCGCCCTGCGCGATGTCAAACTGGCTACCCCCATGAAGGTCTACAGCCGGGACGGGGAATTGATCTCCCAGTTTGGCGAAATTCGTCGCATCCCCCTGCGGCTGGACGAAATTCCCCAGTCCATGATCGATGCCGTACTCGCCACCGAAGATGCCCGCTTCTATGAGCACCCGGGCATTGACCCCATCGGCATCATCCGTGCCGCCACCGTCTGGGCCGTCTCCGGCCAGGCGCGTCAGGGCGCCAGTACCATTACCCAGCAGGTGGCCCGCAACTTCTTCCTGAGCAACGAGAAGACTCTTGTACGCAAGATCAAGGAAGTATTCCTCGCCTGGCGTATCGAGCAGAACCTCTCCAAGGACGAGATCCTCACCCTCTATCTCAACAAGATCCCCCTCGGCTACCGGGCATTCGGGGTCGGCGCGGCCGCCCAGGTCTACTTCGGCAAGGAGGTCAAGGATCTGACCCTGGACGAGATCGCCATCATCGCGGGTCTCCCCAAGGCCCCCTCCATGCTGAACCCGATCCGCTCCCCGGAGCGCGCCTTCGCTCGCCGCAACGTGGTACTGGGTCGCATGCTGGAAACCGGCAAGATCACCCAGGCCCAGTATGACGAAGCCTCCAAGATGCCGGTCAAGGCCCGTTTTCACGGTGCCGAAACTACGCTGAACGCCCCTTATCTGAGCGAGATGGTACGCCAGAAGATGGTGGAGCAGTTTGGTGAAGATGCCTACACCATGGGGCTGCACGTCTACACCACCGTCACCGCCAAGCGTCAGCGCGCCGCCCATCAAGCGCTGCTGGACGGTGTCTTCGACTACGACACCCGCCACGGCTACCGTGGCCCGACCGCCTTGCTGTGGAAAGCCGGTGAAACGGCCTGGGACTACGAGCAGATCATGGCCCATCTGGCCAAGCAGCCGACCTATCAGCCCCTGATGGCCGCCGTGGTCACCCAGCTCGGCGACAAGAGCGCCACCCTGGTGCTCAAGAATGGCAAACAGGCCGAACTGGGCTGGAATGGCATCAAGTGGGCGCGCGCCTTCATCACCGACGATCGCCAGGGTTTTGCCCCGAAATCGGCGCGGGATGTACTCAAAGTCGGCGCCCAGATCTGGGTCAGGGAGAAAGGGGAAGAGTTGCTGCTCTCCCAGATCCCCGACGTCAACGCCGCCCTGGTGGCCATGAACCCGCAAGACGGCGCCATCGAGGCCCTGGTCGGCGGCTTCAGCTTCGAGCTCTCCAAGTTCAACCGGGTCGATCAGGCCCGTCGTCAGGTCGGCTCCAACATCAAGCCTTTCCTCTATGCCACCGCGCTGGAGCAGGGCTATACCCTGGCGTCCCTCATCAACGATGCACCGATCAACCAGTGGGATCCTGCCAAGGGCCCCATGTGGCAGCCCAAGAACTCGCCCGCCATCTATGAAGGGCCGACCACCTTGCGCCTCGGTCTTGCCAAGTCCAAGAACGTGATGTCGGTCCGGCTGATGCGCGCCATCGGGCTGGATACCTATATCGACGGCCTGACCCGCTTCGGCTTCGCCCGTGATCACATTTCCGCCAACGAATCCCTGGCGCTGGGTGCGGCGGAGTTTACCCCGCTGGAAGTGGTGCGTGGCTACTCGGTGCTGGCCAATGGCGGCTTCCAGGTCACCCCCTACTTCATCACCGAAGTGACCGACAGCTTCGGCACTCCCCTCTTCGAGGCCAACCCGGCCGCCGCCTGCCGCGACTGCGGCGTGCTGGCCGCCGCCGGTCTCGACAGCGCGGATGCCTATGCCAATACCACGGCAGACTGGAAGGCCCAGTGCCCCATCGATCCTGTCGTGCCCAACAACATGGCACCGCAGACCATCAGTGCCCAGAGCGCCTTCCTCATCACCGACACCCTGACCACCGCCATCTGGGGTGGCAATGGCTGGCGTGGTACCGGCTGGCGGGCAGCCCGTGACCTCAAGCGTCACGACATCTCGGGCAAGACGGGGACCACCAACGAATCCCGGGATGCCTGGTTCTCCGGCTATACCCCGAATCTGGTGGCCACCTCCTGGATCGGTTTTGACAACCACCAGCGCGGTCTGGGCCGGGCCGAGTTTGGCGGCGGTGCCGCCCAGCCCATCTGGATTGACTTCATGAAGACGGCTCTGCACCAGGTGCCCGAGCGCAAGATGCCGGTCCCCGAAGGGATCATGCAGGTCCGCATCGATCGTGAAACCGGTCTGCTGACCAATCGCGCCGATGGCAGTACCACAGAAGAGTTCTTCAAAGAGGGCACAGAGCCCACCCGCTACGCGAGCCAGATCTCCGATGGCAACCAGGTGTATGGCGGTGACGATGCGACCACAGACGGTCCCGTCTCCACCGACGACATCTTCTAGGTCCCCCTGGAAACAACAAAACCGGCGCCCAGGCGCCGGTTTTGTTTCGGGATGACGAGCGGGCTGCGTCAGCCCAGCAGGGCTTTCATCAGACTCGAGATGCGGGCCGCCAGCTCATTGAAGCAGGGGCGGCGAACCGAGTAGTGACGATAGAGCAGGGAGATGGTGCGCCCCGGCACGGGGTTGATCACCGGGCGATAGCTGACGCCCCCCTCCTCCGGGTTGGCGGGCACGGCGAGCCTGGGCACCAGCGTCATGCCGCTGCCAGCGGCGACCATGTTGCGCAAGGTCTCCAGACTGGTACCCTTGAAGCGCTGATCCTCACCGATGCCCGCGGCAAAACAGAAACCCATCGCCTGATCCCGCAGGCAGTGACCGTCGGCCAGCATCAGCAATTTCTTGCCCTTGAGATTGTGCAGGGGCACCGCCTTGGCGCTCGCCTCCGGGTGATGCTGAGGCACGGCCAGCCACATGGGCTCCTGATAGAGGGGGATGGCGCCAAACCCCTCCATCCCTTCCAGCTCCGCCAGCACGAGGCAATCCAGCTCCCCCTCCTCCAGCCGCTTGAGCAGCACCTGGGTCTGATCTTCGTAGAGGTAGAACTCCAGCTTGGGGAAGTGTTCACGCAGATCCTGGATGATGTGGGGCAGCAGGTAGGGGCCCACGGTGGGAATGAAACCGATGTGGATCTCGCCGGACATGGGCTCGGCGAAGTGCTGGCCTATGCTCTTGAGCTCTCGCGCCTCTTTGAGCACCTTGCGCGCCTGACGGGCCATGGCATCGCCGGCGGGCGTGAACAGCACCTTGCGGGAGGTGCGCTCGATGAGGATCACTCCCAGTTCATCTTCCAGCTTGCGCAGCTGGCCACTCAGGGTCGGCTGGCTGACAAAGCAGCGCTCCGCCGCCTTGCGAAAGTGTTTCTCCTCTTCCAGCGCTACCAGATATTCGAGATCGCGAAGGTTCATAGGTACTGCATCCTGCCGTTCAATGAGGCCGATAGCATGCACAAGAACGGTGCGGGGGACAAGGGAGGCGCACAGACGGGTCTGCCCTCTCCCTCTCCTTTGACAAGCCGAAGGCGATGGGCGAGAGACTCACCCCATCAGTGACACGATGTGATCCGCGAACGCCGATGGCTCTCCCAGATAGGAGGAGACAGGCAGCGCAACGACGCGCTCCCCTTGCATCAATCCCAGGGTCGGGAACCCCTGCCCGCCGAGCCGGCGCAGCCACGCCTGGCTTGTGGCCAGATGGCCCACAAGATCGACCCGACCAAAGGCCAGGGCGAATGCTTCCGGTGTCAGCCCCTGCTCCCGCGCGAGCGCCGCCAGCCGCGTCGGGGAACCGACCCATTCCCCATCCCGGTAGTGGGTCTCCTGAATGCGGTGCAACAAGGCAAGGCCGTCGCCGCCAAGCTCGCTCACCGCCAGAACGGCGCGAATGGGCGGCTCGGAGTCAAGGAGCAGTGACTCGTTGAGCAGGAGCTCGTTGAAGTAGCGCTCACCAAAGCGCTGTCCGGTGAGGGCGTGGATGCGCTCGTCATGGGGGCGCACATAGTCCCGCAGGGGCTGGCCCATGGTCTGGCGCCTGGCGCCCATCCAGAGCCCCCCCCCATGCAGTTCGATGCGAAGGCCCGGGATCTCGGCAGCGGCTTTCAGCAGGGGGGCGGCGCCATAGCACCAGCCACAGAGGGGGTCATAGACATAATGGAGGGTTGTTTGCGCTTCGTTCATCATCATTCTCGCTTCAAGGCTGGATAAAAAACCGGGCACTCGGGCCCGGTAAAAAAACACAGGGAAGTAGGCGTCAGGGAGTTACCACTTCATCTCGCCAGTATTGACCTTGGCACCGATGGCCAGGCCATCGTCGACCGGCAGGGAGGGGTAAGCCTTCTTCAGCGCTTCAATCAGCTGGCCGGAGTGCTTGGCTTTGGCCAGCTCCTGCTCAAAACGCTGCACGTAGTCACGGGTGAAGGTCACGGCTTCGGTACCCTTGGGCGCAGTCCCCAGGAAGTGACCCGGCACCACACGCTCGGGTTTCAGGGCCAGCAGCTTGTTCAGCGCCTTGACCCAGTTGCTGCGAGCGGCCTTGGACTGGCTGTCCGCCATCCAGACGTGCACGCCGCTGTAGACCGGCACACCACCAAAGGCCGTCTTGATGGAAGGAGCCCAGAGGTAGGCATTCGAGGTGTTCATCTCTTTGATTTCAATCTTCTCGCCATCCAGCGTCAGGTGGCTGGCCGTCATCACTTGCGGCACGGTCAGGCTCTTGGGTGCATCCTTGCCCAGGATCGGGCCCCAGTAGCTCAGCTTGGCATCCTTGGTCTGCTTGATATGGTCGACCACATGCTGGTCGGCCAGCACTTTGACATCCGGGAACGCCGCCATGACGGGTTCCAGACCGAAGTAGAAGTCGGGGTCACCGGCACTGATATAGACAGTGGTCAGCTTCTTGCCGCTCTTCTTGATCATGTCCACCAGCGCCTGACCATGTTGCACGTCGAACTGGGCATCGATCAGGATGGCCTCTTTGTCACCGGCTACCAGTGAGGAGGAGACGGGGAAGATGGCCTTCTCGCCGGGGTTGTAGACGGTCACGGTCAGGGGGGCCGCCAGGGCGGAACCCGTCATCAGGAGGCTGGTCAGGGTCAGGGTACGCAGTGTGTTGTTCATCAGATAACGCTCATCGGTGTGGATTAATGGAATGAGCGCAGTTTATTGCATCACCATCGATACAAATACCGCATAATAGGCGCATCACTGTTGCACAAATCGAGCATATAGGGGCACAAGATGGATAGGCTGACCGCATTGCGGGTCTTCGTCTGCGTGGTGGAACAGGGCAGCCTGAGCGGCGCCGGGGAGAAACTGGAGATGTCCCGCGCCATGGTGTCGCGCTACCTGGCCGAGCTGGAACGCTGGATGGGGGCCAGATTGCTGCACCGCACCACCCGCCGGCTGAGCCTGACCGGGCCGGGAGAAGAGGCGCTGAACCGGGCCAGAGCCATGCTGGCCCTGGGGGAAGAGATGGAGCACCTGGCCATCCGCCATGACGAGGCCCCCAAGGGGCAACTGCGCATCACCAGCAGCTACTCTCTCTCCGAAGCCCTGCTGGTCGGGGCGGCGAACGACTACCTGGCCCGTTACCCCGGCACGGCGATCGACATCCTGCTGCTGGACCGGACGGTCAATCTGGTGGAGGAGCGAATCGATCTCGCCCTGCGCATCACCAACGACCTCGATCCCAACCTGGTGGCCCGCAGGCTCGGCACCTGCCACTCGGTGGTGTGCGCCAGCCCCGCCTACCTGGCCCGCCATGCTCCGCCGCAGCAGGTACAGGACCTGGCACTGCACAACTGCCTCACCTACACCTATTTCGGCAAGAGCCTGTGGGAGTTTCTGGGGCCCGATGGTCCCGAATCCGTCCCGGTGAGCGGCAACCTCAGCGCCAACATCTCCAACCTGCTGCTGGCCGCCACCCTGGACGGGGCGGGGATCAGCCTGCAACCCGCCTACTCGGTTCACCCCCATCTGGCAAGCGGCGCCCTGGTCCCCCTGCTCACCCCCTGGCAGCCCAAGCGCCTCGGCGTCTATGCCGTTTATGGCACCCGCAAACAGATGTCCCCCCTGCTGCGCAGCTTCCTCGACTTTCTCGTGGAGCGGATGGCGGACGATCCCCTGTGGCAGGAAGCCCCTCCCTCTCTCTGATCCCTGCTAGCCGCACAAAAAAGGGGCCTCGCGGCCCCTCTTTGCTCCATCCTGTGCCCGGTCAGGCTTCGAAACCGAATGCCTTGACCGGGGTCTCTCCCTCCTCGGCCTCCTGATCCTCCAGATAGATGTCGTGATAGGCGGCATAGATGGAGTAGTTGATGGCAGGCAGCACCACCAGCAGGCCCACCAGCATCAGGAGTGCGCCAAAGAAGATCAGCACGGCCCCGAGCAGCCCCCACCAGAGGAAGGGCCACATGTTGCGCAGACATCCCTTGAAGCTGAGCCTGGCTGCCTGCCAGACCCCGACCTGATGGAAGAGGATAAGGGCGGGGGCGAAGGTGATGGCCATCAGCACGGGAACGAACAGTGCCAATCCCACCAGGGCGCAGACGAGGAAGCCCTGTGCCTGCTCCGGGGTCAGCGCCAGGGAGCCCGGATCCGCGGACAACAGGCCGGTGAGTCCCCACTGGTGCAGCAGGAACACGCAGATCATCAGGATCCCCATGATGAGGCCGAGCACCATCAGGCCCCCCAGCATCAAGGGGGTCAACCGATGGCGGAAACCGGCAAAGAAGTCGCCAAATTGCAGCGCCTCGCCATGGTGACCCCGCCGCGCCACCGCCACCCAGCCAGCCCCCCACACCATGTAGAGCAACTGGGAGATCAAGCCCCCCGCCGGCAGCTGATCCAGCACGATGCCTACCACAAACCAGAGCACTATCATGGCCACGCTGGCACCCATCCCCTTGTTGAAGATGTCGAATCCGGTGCGGATCCAGATCCAGCCCTGTCCTATGCCATAGCGTTTGGGTTCGTGGCGCAGGGCCCTGTCACTGTTCATCATTGACCTCGTCGAAAAATAGGGGCGAAGCGGCGTCTCCTCAGGGCACGCTCACCGTTACCATGATGGTGCCGGTGTAGGGGCCGGTGCGTACTACCTGGCCCGGCAGCCGGGTCGGGTAGAGCCTCACCTTGTAGTCGGTGGCCTGGGTCGCCGCCGAGTAGGGTACCGCGATGGCGGTATCGAATGGAATAGGGGTCAGGGCACCTGTCCGGCCATGCCCACCGCGACCCGGCCTGGCTGGTGGTGAAGCTGTTGTCGCTCGCGAGCGCCCCCAAGATGCGGTAGCGCAGCGGCCCCTGCTCAGGCTGGCAAGGTCGAAGGGAAGGCGGGCACCCGCAACCAGAGCATTCACCTCGCTGCAATGGCGTGTCCGTTGCGTCCTTCTGGGCCGCAGCCGATGAGTTTATCGGCCACGGTTGACGGACAGCACCGCCAGAATGTGGCATCATCTCCCCCCTCTTGCTTTCCCCCTGATCCGATGGAGCCATCATGCGCCGCCTCTTCTTTCTTCTCCTGCTGCTCGGCAGCCCTGCGCTTCACGCCGAACCGGGGTTTATCAGCCGCCTGCTCAACCACCCGGTGCCGGGGGGCGTGGCCGTGGTACCACTGGGAAGCGGGGCCAAGGCGCCCGCAGTGCGCTATCAGGACAAGCCTGTGCTGGTGGTACAGGAAGACGGGAAGACGTGGATCGCCATCGTCGGCATCCCGCTCAAGAGCGCACCCGGCCCCCATCAGGTGACCACCAGCGATGGCCGCACCTTGAGTTTCACGGTCGGCACCAAGCACTACCGTGAGCAGCACATCAAGCTCAAGAACAGCCGCCAGGTCAATCCGCTGGCCGAAGACATGACCCGCATCAACCGGGAGCTTGCCGAACAGACCCGCGCCTACCAGACCTTCAGCCCGGCTCAGCCGAGCAACCTGCTGTTTGACAAGCCGGTCCAGGGCCCGCTCTCCAGCCCCTTCGGGCTGCGCCGCTTCTTCAACGGCGAGGAGCGCAACCCCCACTCCGGCCTCGACTTCGCGGTCGGAGCCGGCACTCCCATCAAGGCACCAGCCGCTGGCAAGGTCATCCTCATCGGCAACTACTTCTTCAACGGCAATACGGTGTTCGTCGACCACGGCCAGGGCCTCATCAGCATGTTCTGTCACATGTCGAAGGTGGACGTGAAGCTGGGCCAGAGCCTGCCCCGCGGCGGCATCGTCGGCCGGGTCGGCGCCACCGGCCGCGCCACCGGTCCCCACATGCACTGGAACGTCAGCCTCAACGACGCCCGCGTCGACCCCGCCATCTTTATCGGCGCCTTCAAGCCCTGAGGCCGGCGACCTGCCGCCCACAGGCAGGGGCACTCAAAATGAAAAAGGCAGCCAAGGCTGCCTTTTTCATGGACGCATGACCACATCTCAGGCAGCGCTGTGCTGGCGCCCCTCCCTGTTCATCGCCCGCCACATCATCAGGACCAGCAGAGTGCTGCAAGTGGGCAGCGCCAGCCAGACACCGGCCACTCCCCACAGGGAGGAGAAGCCCCACAGGAAACCGCCGATCAGCACCAGCTTGCCGCCGGTGAGCAGGGAAGCGATGCGGGCCCGGTTGATGGCCTGGAAATAGGTGGCCCCCACCAGCAGCAAGCCTTCCATGGGCAGTCCCCAGAAGTAGAGCCAGATACCGAGGCTGGCCACCGGCAACAGGGCAGCATTGTCCCCCGCAAACAGATAAACCACTGCCTCCGGCCACAGATACAGCGGGATCATCCCGCACAGTGCCACCGCCATGGTCACTCCCAATGCCAGGTTGCGTACCCGCAGCACCCGTGCCCAGTTGCCCGCCCCGGCATTGAAGCTGGCGATAGGCTGGATGCCCATGGCGATCCCCTCGAAGATGAGATAGAAGAAGGCCTCGCTGTAGCTGATGACCCCATAGGCGGCCACGTGCAGCGAAGTGCCCACCGAGAGCAGCGCCTTGTTGTGCAGCGCCAGCACCACCGAGAGGTAGAGGTACATCAGAAAACTCGACACCCCGAGTCGCAGCGTCTCCCCCATCAGCCGCCAGTCGGGCACCAGGGTGTCCCAGCGAATGCGCAACTGGCTGCGGGGGGTGAAGAAGTGCCACAGGCACAGGCCCCCGGTGACCGCCTGGGAGAGCATGGTCGCGATGGCGGCCCCCGCCAGCCCCCAGGGGATCACCGCCATCAGCAGGTAGTCGAGCAGCACGTTGAGCACGCCGCCCCCCACCAGGATCCAGGTGGTGAGGCCGGGTCGCCCGTCGTTGCGCAGCAGGGCGGTAAAGGCCATGGAGAGCACCGCGAACACCCCGAGCCAGGCGTACCACTGCAGATAGGCAAAGCCTGCGTCGAAGATGACCCCCTGCGCCCCCATCCAGACAAGCATGGCCTCGCCGTAACGAATGCCAATGAAGGCGAGCAGCGCGGAGGCGATGAGCACCATCACCAGGGCATTGCCGACGATGTGGCGCGCCCTGGCCTGCTCCCCCTTGCCCAGATAGAAGGAGGCCAGCGACGAGGATCCCATGCCGATCAGGGCACCCACCGCGTAGAGCACGGCGCAGATGGGGTACGCCAGCATCATGCCGGCCAGCCCGTCCTGGCCCAGGATATGGCCGACGAAGATGCCGTCTATGGTGACATAGATGCCGGTGACCAGCATGGCGGCCACCGTGGGGGTGACGTAACGCAAGAAGAGGCGGGAAAGGGGGGCCGTGCCCAGATCGACGGAGGACATAAATTGCTCAATGAAGGGGAACGGCCAGAATAATAGCCAAACAAGACCCGGATCACCCGTTATTTGTGCCGTGGATCATTCATCTTGAGGGCTTTACCCGCCCCGGCCCCTGCTTTAGGCTAGGGCGACTTCTCCTGAACGGAAACGTGCGCCATGTTGCAACGCCTGCTCTGTCTGATGCTCTGTCTCAGCCTGTTCCCCTTCTCCGCTGTCCAGGCTGATGATGCCATCACTCAGGTAGAGGAGCTGCTGCAAAGCATCCCCAAGACGGATACCCCGGAAAACCAGCAACTGCGGGAGAGCTACCAGCAGGCGCTGCAATATGCCCGGGATGCCCAGCGCTACCGGGAACAGGGCAAGGCCTACCAGCAGATCCTCATCGACTACCCAAAGGAGTCCGCCCGTCTCAAGGAGGGGCTGCACAACTATCAGCCCCAGTCCCGCCCGTCCCTCTCCTCCCTCAAGGAGGATGCCCTGCGCCAGGCCATCAGCCTGAGCAGCAACCGCCAGCTCAACCTGCGCAAGGAGCGTCAGGCGGTGACCGACAGCCTCAACCAGCTTGAGAGCACGGGCCAGGAGTATCACCTGCGGGTCGACGAGTTGCGCAAGCAGTTGCTCCAGACCCGCTCCCTGCTCGATCGCCTGAGCTTCAGCAACGAGTCGGACAGGTTGCAGGAGGCCCAGCAACTGGCCACCCGACTCAAAGAGCAGAGCCTCTCCGACCGGATCCAGATGCTGGAGCTGGAGCAGCTCTCCGCCCAGCAGCGCAACGATCTGGGCAAGCTCAAGCTGCAGGAGCTCAACCTCGCCATCACCGACGAGGATGAGTGGCAGACCAGTCTGCTTGCCCAGCAGAACCAGCTGCGCCGGGACAAGACCGAGCAGGCCCTGGCCGAGAGCGAACGCCTGCGCCGCCAGCTCACCTCTGACCTCCCCCTCTTGCAGGAGCAACAGCAGCAAAACCAGGCCCTCTCCCTCCAACTGGGGGCTCTCGAGGACCAGATTGAACGGGTGCAGGACGAGCAACGGGGGGTGGACACCTCCCTCTCCGGGCTCAACGAGCTGGTCAATTCGGTGCGCGAACAGCTGGAGTGGTTGCAGATAAGCAACGCCTACGGCGAGAACCTGCGCAGCAAGCTGGCCGATCTGCCCGCCTACTTCCCGCTGGAGCGGCTGGAGTCCGCCATCGTCAAGGCGCGTATGGCCAAATACCAGTACGAGACCGAGCAGGATGCCCTGAAGGATCCGGTCCAGCTGCGCAACAGCCTGCTCAGTGGAGACGGCATCACCCTGGACAGGGCCCAGCGCGCCGTGCTGGACAACCTGCTCAAGGCAAGGCGGCAACTGCTGACCCGGCTCAACGATGCCTCCGACACCCTCATTCAGGAGCAGACCCGCCTCAAGCTGCTCTACAGCCGTCAGAACAGCAAGATCGACGAGATCCGCGAACTCAGCGCCAGCCATCTGTTCTGGATGCCGGACGTGCGCCCCCTGAGCCCGGCGGTGCTGCTCGGCGTCCCGGCCGCCCTCGGCCTTGCCTTCAACCCGGCCAACTGGCTGCAACTGCCCAGGGCCATCGCCGAGAACAACCCCCTGAGCCTGACCCTGGCTGGCCTCGGGCTGCTGGGGCTGGCCTGGTGCTGGCTGAAACTGGCCCGCCACCTCATTCAATACAGCCAGTACATTGCCCCGCGCATCGGCAAGGTAACCCAGGACAAGTTCAGCCTCACCAGCCGGTTGCTGGTGCGCTCCGTGCTCGCCGCCCTGCCGCTGCCCGCCATGGTGCTCATGGTGCACGGCCTGCTGGACGGCGCCTGGCAATATCCCTTCGCGGTGGCGGTGGCCCGGGGCCTGGGTGAAATCTGGTTCCTGCTGCTGGCCCTGCTGGTGGCGCGCCACCTCACCCTGGAGAAGGGGATCCTCATCCTCCACTTCCGCTGGCAAAAGGAGCGGGTGCAGCGAGTGTGGGGACAGTTTCGTACCCTGCTGCTGGTGCTGATCCCGAGCTTCTTCGTACAGGGCATGGCGAGCAGCTATCAGGAGCACGCCTTCTACGACTCCCTGGGACGCCTCGCCTTCATCATCGGGGCCCTCTGGCTGCTGCTCTTCTTTGCCCGCCTCAACCGGGAAAAACTGCCCCTCACCTGGGGTCAGGCAGACATGACCAAGCCCCATCTGCTGCACCACTTCATCTGGAACAGCCTGATGCTGGCCCCGCTGCTGGCTGTGTTGGGCGCCCTGTTCGGCTACTTCTACACCTCCCGCACCCTGCTGCGCCAGCTGGAGCTGAGCCTGCTGGCGGGGCTCGGCTGCCTGCTCGTCTACTATCTGGCCCACCGCTGGATGCTGATCCAGCGCCGCCGACTCGCCTTCGATCGCGCCAAGCAGAAGCGGGCCGAGATCCTGGCGCAGCGGGAGCGGGAAGAGGACGATCTCAGCTCCGAGATCCCCGATGTGGTGGAGGAGCCCGAACTGGATCTGGATACCATCAGCGCCCAGTCCCTCGGCCTGGTGCGCACCCTGCTGATGCTGGGCTTCACCATGCTGGTGGTGGTGCAATGGTCGGATCTCAACTCGGCATTCAGCTTCCTCAGCAGCATCGAGGTGTGGCAGGTGAGCAGCAAGGTGGCCGGCATCGAGCAGCTCTCCGCCATCACCCTGCAGGATCTGATGCTGACCGTCTTCGCCTTCATCCTGACGGTGGTCACCGCCCGCAACCTGCCAGGGTTGATGGAGCTCACCCTGCTCCAGCACCTGAGCCTCTCCCCCGGCACCGGCTTCGCCCTCACCACGGTGAGCAAGTACCTGGTACTGCTGATTGGCGCTCTCACCGGCTTCTCCATGCTCGGCATCGACTGGTCCAAGACCCAGTGGCTGGTGGCGGCACTCTCCGTGGGGCTGGGCTTCGGGTTGCAGGAGATCTTCGCCAACTTCGTCTCCGGCCTCATCATCCTGTTCGAAAAACCGATCCGCCTGGGTGACACCGTCACCATCCGGGATCTCACCGGCACCGTCACCAAGATCAAGACCCGCGCCACCACCATAGTGGACTGGGACAGGAAGGAGATCATCGTCCCCAACAAGGCCTTCATCACCGAGCAGTTCATCAACTGGTCCCTGTCCGATGCCATCACCCGGGTCCGCTTGCGCATTCGCATCGGCCTGACCCAGAATCCCAAGCAGGTACAGCAACTGCTGGAGCAGAGCGTGCGCGAGTCCACCCTGGTGCTGGATACGCCCGCCCCGGAGGTGTTCCTCATCGAGTTCACCGACTCGGCCCTCATCTACGAGATCCGGCTCTACGTCAACAACATGGATCACCGGATGCCCATTACACACGAGGTGCATTCCCTGATCCTGGAGAAACTCGGCCAGGTCGGCATGCATCTGCCACATCAGCAGATCGACATCCGGATGAGCCGGGGATGAAGCCCCCAAAGACGACAACAGGAGCCATCATGCAGATCATTGCCCATCGCGGTGCCAGCGGCCTAGCCCCGGAGAATACCCTCAAGGCGATGAGCCTGGCGCTGGATCTGGGTGCCAAAGCCATCGAACTGGACGTGCAGTGGGCCGACGGAGAGCTCTGGGTCTTCCACGACCGGCGGCTGGAGCGCTGCACCAACGGCCAGGGTGTGCTGACCGGGCAATCCCGGGAGTACCTGGCGAGCCTGGATGCGGGGGACGGGAAGCGGATCCCGACCCTGTGGCAGGTGATGGCACTGGTGGCGGGGCGCTGCGAACTGCACATCGAGCTAAAGGGCGCCCACACCGCCGAGCCGGTGGCCGCCCTGACCAGGCGGGCCGAGGCCGAGCTTGGCTTTACCCAGGCGCACTGGATCGTTTCCTCCTTTCATCATCCCGAGCTGTTACGCTTCAAGGGACTGCGACCGGAAATCAGGATCGGCGCCCTCACGGCCAGCCTGCCCCTCGACGGCGCCGCCTTCGCCGAGACGCTGGGGGCCTGGTCACTGAACTGCGACGTGGATTTCGTCGACGAGACCCTGGTGGCGGATGCCCATCGCCGGGGGCTCAAGATCCTGGTCTATACAGTCGACGAAGTGAGTGATGGGATCGCCCTCGCCAGCATGGGTGTCGATGGCATCTTCACCAACCGGCCAGATCGATTCAGCTGAGTATCGGCGCGCCCTGGCAGGCCACAAGGAGGTGAAAAGAATTGAAAAAATGCGGTGCACCGGGATACATAAAGTCCATAGCCAGCCGATACAGAGTTGGCTCATAACAATAACAAACACCATGGATCTCTGACTGACGCTCACAAGGATGTAAACATGAACCTATCCATCAAGAACAAGCTGGTCCTCTCCATCGGGGCCATCATTCTGGTCATCACCGGCCTGCAGGTCTGGTACAACACCTCCCAGTTGCGCAGTGAAACCCAGCGGCTGATCTGGAGCTTCATCGACGACAGCTCGGTCGCCAACGTCAAGGGGATCTCCCGCTGGCTCGACGCCCGCATCAATCTCGTCACCGCCACCAAGGAAGCCTTCGCCAAGGAAGACGAGCCCCTCAGCCACCTGGCCCAGTCCATGAATGCGGGCAACTTCGATCTCGTCTACGTGGGCACCAAGGATGGCCGGATGATCCAGAGCAAGCCGACCGATCTGCCGGCCGGCTATGATCCGCGCCAGCGCCCCTGGTACAAAGACGCCATGGCCGCCGGCAAGCTCGCCATCACGGCTCCCTATGCCGACATCACCACGGGCCAGCTCATCATCACCATCGCCGAGCCCTTCAGTCGCGGCAACACCGACGGCGTCATCGCCGGTGACGTCTCCATCGACGGCCTGGTGAAAGACGTGCTCGCCATGAACTCGGAAGGCACCTATGCCATTCTGGTGGACAGCAACGGCACCATCATCGCCCACCCGGACAAGGATCTGACCCTCAAACCCGCCACCGCCATCTCCCCGGAACTGACGGCAGCCAAGGTCAACGAGCTGGCCCATGACAACACCATCTCCGAGATGGATATCAGCGGCAAGGCGAGCGTGTTCGACCTCACCGAGATCCCCAACACCAACTGGTATTTCGGCATCGTGGTGGACGAAGCGGTCGCCTACCAGTCCGTCTCCCGCATGGTCACCTCCGCCCTCATCCAGGGATTGCTGACCATCCTCATCGTGGCGGGCTTCTCCTATGTCGCCATCAACGGCTCCCTGGCGCCGCTGAAAACCCTGGGCGAGGCAATTGCCGATCTCTCCCGCGGCAACGGCGATCTCACCCGTCGCATCAAGATCGAGCGTGAAGACGAGGTCGGTACCGTCGCCAAGCACGTCAACACCTTCATCGAGCGCATCCACGTCATGGTGCAGGACATCTCCAACTCCTCCACCCAGCTCAACCAGCAGGCCAGGTCTTCCCACGACATGGCGGAGAAATCCAACCAGGGGCTGGCCCGCCAGCAAAACGAGATCTCCCAGATTGCGACCGCAGTACACGAGATGTCCGCCACCGCCGTCGAAGTGGCCAGCAACGCCGAGCAGACCGCGGAAGCGGCCCGCAGCTCCTCCAGCAGTTGCGAGCACGGCAAGCAGGTGATTGCCCGCAACCAGCGCTCCATCACGGATCTCGCCACCCAGGTCAAGCAGGCCTCCGGCATCATTCAGGAACTGGAGAAGAACGCCCAGGAAATCAACACCATCCTCTCCACCATCCAGGGCATCGCCGAGCAGACCAACCTGCTGGCGCTCAACGCCGCCATCGAGGCCGCCCGGGCTGGCGAGCAGGGACGCGGCTTTGCCGTGGTGGCCGACGAGGTGCGGGTGCTTTCCCAGCGCACCCACAGCTCCACCGTCGAGATCCGCAGCATGATCGAGACCCTGCAGCGCAACACCCAGGGCGCCGTCAGTACCATGCACGAGGGTCAGTTGCTGGCCCAGAACAGCGTGGAAGATGCCAACGATGCGACCCAGGCGCTGGAGCAGATCACCACCTCCATCAACCAGATCTCCGACATGGCGACCCAGATCTCCAGCGCCGCCGAGGAACAGCGTGCCGTCACCGACGAGGTGAGCCGCAACATCCAGGCGGTCAAGGATGTCTCGGACGAGCTGGCAGTGGATGCGGACAGCTCCCGCAATCTGTCGGCCCAGCTTAAAAATATTTCAGGTGAATTGAATAATCAGGTCGGCATGTTCCGCATCTGATCGACCATGGGAAGAAAGGGGCCGTTCAGGCCCCTTTTTTTTATAAACCCTTTTTGTTTCAACGGTTATAATCCCCTTTCGAGACCCTCAACCCTGTGATCGACATCTCCTTTTGCCCATGTGTGGGAGACGGGCCCAATCTGTCATGGCTATATTCGCATTACTTTTTTGATGCCTAACCTCGATATGTCATCGTGATAATAGTTATCATTAAACTGTTTTGATAAAAAACTTAAAAACTTTATGGGCAATACCCAAAAAGAGAGGCATTTCTCATTTTTTTGAAAGAAAACTACGTATAATCTTGGAGTTAAAATCACCAGAGTAGCGAGTACGGCTGATCCAGATCACTGATGGATGGCGATAATGACGGCATTTTCATCCAAGGAATGGGGTGGTTGTAATAAAAATCACCGTTGCCAAGCACTAAAACAAAGCAGTTTGACTTGCATCAAGCCTGAATTTTTTTCATAGAGCAAAATCGTGCCCAGCAAATCTATCCCTAAGGAGGCAGATGTGGATATTATCAAGACCGATGTTGCCATCATCGGTGCCGGTGGCGGTGGCCTGCGTGCCGCAATCGCCATTGCAGAAGCCCACCCGGAGCTGGAAATCGCCCTGATTTCCAAGGTCTATCCGATGCGCAGCCACACAGTGGCCGCCGAAGGTGGCGCCGCAGGCGTCGTCCGTGATGACGACTCCCTGGAAAACCACTTCAACGACACCGTCTCCGGTGGTGACTGGTTGTGTGAGCAGGACGTGGTCGAGTACTTCGTCAACAACGCCACCAACGAGATGATCCAGCTGGAGCACTGGGGTTGCCCCTGGAGCCGCAAACCGGACGGCAAGGCCAACGTTCGCCGTTTCGGCGGGATGAAGATCCCCCGCACCTGGTTCGCCGCCGACAAGTCCGGCTTCCACATCCTGCACACCCTGTTCCAGACCTCCATCAAGTACCCGACCATCAAGCGCTTCGACGAGCACTTCTGTCTGGATCTCATCGTGGAAGATGGCCGCGTCCAGGGTGTCGTCACCTTTGACATCCAGAACGGCATCACCCGCTTCATCCAGGCCAAGTCCGTGGTGCTGGCCACCGGCGGCGCAGGTCGTGTCTATCGCTACAACACCAACGGCGGCATCGTCACCGGTGACGGCATGGCCCTGGCCTACCGCCACGGCGTACCGCTGCGGGACATGGAGTTCGTCCAGTATCACCCGACCGGTCTGCCGGGCACCGGCATCCTGATGACCGAAGGTTGTCGTGGTGAGGGTGGCATCCTGCTCAACAAGGATGGCTATCGCTACCTGCAAGATTACGGTCTGGGCCCGGAAACCCCGGTCGGCCAGCCGAAGAACAAGCACATGGAGCTGGGTCCGCGCGACCGTCTCTCCCAGGCCTTCTGGCAGGAGCAGCAAAAAGGCCGCGTGATCCAGGGCCCCATGGGCGACGTGGTTCACCTCGACCTGCGCCACCTTGGCGAGAAGTACCTGAAAGAGCGTCTGCCCTTCATCTGCGAACTGGCCAAGGCCTATGTGGGTGTGGATCCGGTAAAAGAGCCGATTCCGGTACGTCCGACCGCCCACTACACCATGGGTGGCATCGAAACCGACGGCAAGTGCGCCACTCGTCTGGCCGGTCTCTATGCCGCTGGCGAATGTGCCTCCGTCGGTCTGCACGGCGCCAACCGTCTGGGTTCCAACTCCCTGTCCGAGATCGTGGTCTTCGGCAAGGTGGCCGGTGAGCAGGCAGCCGAGTTTGCCGCCACCCAGCAACACGGCAACACCCAGGCGCTGGTCGCCAAGGCCGAGGCGCTCATCAAGCAGCACCTCTCCCTGCTGGACATCGACGGCACCGAAAACCCGGCGGATATCCGCAACGAACTGGGCATGTCCATGGAAGC
Source organism: Aeromonas sp. s10 (assembly GCF_040907975.1). NCBI lineage: Bacteria > Pseudomonadati > Pseudomonadota > Gammaproteobacteria > Aeromonadales > Aeromonadaceae > Aeromonas > Aeromonas sp. s10. The sequence goes on from NZ_JBFOCV010000041.1 coordinate 43,005, forward strand.
CGGTGTCGGTATCTACCGTACCGAAGAGCTGATGCAGGGCACCATCGACAAGATCAACGAGCTGAAAGCCCGTTACAAGAAGATCAAGATCAACGACAAGTCCTCGGTCTTCAACACCGACCTGCTGTACGCCATCGAGCTGGGCTACATGCTGGACGTGGCGGAAGCCATGGCGCACTCCGCCATCAACCGCAAAGAGTCCCGCGGTTCCCACCAGCGTCTGGACGGTTACGAGGAGCGCGATGACGTCAACTTCCTCAAGCACACTCTCTCCTTCTACAACGGCGAAGGGGCCCCGACCATCGACTATTCCGATGTGAAGATCACTAAATCCCAACCGGCCAAGCGCGTGTACGGTTCCGAGGGTGAGAAACAAGACGAGGCTAAGAAGAATGGCTGAGATGATCGAAATTGAAATCCTGCGCTACCGTCCCGAGCAGGATAACGAGCCCTGGATGCAGACCTTCCAGGTGCCCTACCTCAAAGAGATGTCCCTGCTGGATGCGCTGCAATACATCAAGGATCATCTGGACTCCACCTTGAGCTTCCGCTGGTCCTGCCGGATGGCGATCTGCGGCTCCTGCGGCATGATGGTCAACGGCATTCCGAAACTCGGTTGCAAGACCTTCCTGCGGGATTACCTGCCGGGCAAGATGACCATAGAGCCCCTCAACAACTTCCCGATCGAGCGCGATCTCGTGGTCGACATGTCCGACTTCATCGAGAAGCTGGAGAGCATCAAGCCCTACATCATCCCGTCCGAGCCGCGCAGCCTGTGCGACGGCGAGTACACCCAGACGCCGGCTGACATGGCGAAGTATCACCAGTTCTCCATGTGCATCAACTGCGGTCTGTGCTACGCGGCCTGCCCGCAATATGGCATCAACAAGAAGTTCACCGGTCCGGCAGCACTGGCGCTGGCCTATCGCTACAACGCCGACAACCGCGACAGCGCGTCCAGGGAGCGGATGAAGATCATCAGCCAGGACGAAGGCGTCTGGGGCTGTACCTTCGTGGGCTACTGCTCCGAAGTGTGCCCGAAAGGCGTGGATCCGGCCGCCGCCATCCAGCTTGGCAAGGTCGAGAGCGCCAAGGACTACATGATCGCCATGTTCAAGCCGGATTGAGACCAGGAGTGAGACCATGAACAACACCCAAAGCAAACGTAAGCCTTACGTGCGCGAGATGAAGAAAGACTGGTGGCTGAAGAATGCCTTCTACACCGGTTACATGATCCGCGAAGGCACCAGCATCTTCGTCTCCATCTACGCCGTCGTGCTGATGTGGGGTCTGCTGCGCCTGGTACAGGGTCAGGAGGCATTCAACGGCTGGCTGGAATCCCTGCAGAGCCCCATTGCCATTCTGTTCCACGTCATCGCCCTGGCAGCCTGCCTGTTCCACGCCAAGACCTGGTTCGCACTGGCCCCGAAAGCCATGCGCATCTTCCGTGGCGAAGACCTGGTGCCGGAGAAGCCGATCGTCATCGCCCAGTATGTGGCGCTGGCGGCGGTATCCCTGCTTGTCCTGATCATCGTGGCCTGAGGAGAAAACCATAAGACGTTCTGACGAACCCGGTTATTGGTGTCTGTTTGGTACCGGGCTCTCACTCAGAAACGTTGGCCACGATCACTCAATCATGATTTGAGGAAAAAATATGAGACGTTCTGACGAGCCAATTTACTGGGGTCTGTTTGGTGCGGGTGGCATGGTGGTTGCCATGCTGCTGCCGGTCATTGTCCTCATCACAGGTCTGCTGGTGCCCATGGGCATCATGGACGTGGAGACCATGAGCTACGAGCGCGTGCTGGCATTCGCCAGCTCCTGGTGGGGTGCCTGCATCCTGCTGGTGATCATCGCCCTGCCCGTCTGGCACGGCATGCACCGCATCTACCACGGCCTGCATGATCTGGGGATCCACACCACCAAGCTGCACCACTATGTGTTCTATGGCTTCGCCTTCCTGGTGTCCGCCATCACCGTCGGCCTGCTGATGGTACTGGTGCTCCAGTAAGCACATCCTGACTGCATAACAAACCGGGCCCAGTGCCCGGTTTTTTTATGACCATCTTCCGCGGCTCATCTCCATCCGGCAGCTGGCCTGCGCACTCGTTCGGCATCCTTCACCAGAGCCTCGGTGCCGGCTCACGACCGTTTTCCGCGTAGTAGAGCGACGGCAGAAACTGCGCCAGATAGCTGAATTCGCTGTAGCAGTGGCGCATCAGGTTGAAGCCTATCTCGTCCGGCACCTCGTCAAGCGGATTGGTGCAGGCCTTGCCCAGCAGGAAGCGGCTGCGCAGCACACAGCCGTATGGGGTATCGCGCGCCAGGTGCAGCATCTCGCCATCCAGCGGCGCCCCCTGCTCATCCAGCGCCACCTCGTCGCCAAAGCCGATACGGGCGCAGATGGCGGCAGAGAGAGCCTGCGTCTCCCGCGCCTCCTGCAGCGGCTGCGGGGCAAACACCTCTTCGGCACCGTGGAACTTGAGGCGAGCTGCCACCGGCGGCAGCTCGGCAAGCCACTCCACCGCCTCTATGCTGGCTCCCACGAAGCGCTCCCCTTTTTTCCAGTGATGATCCCAGCCCCGGTGCTCGACATGATCGTGGGGGTGCCACCACCTGATGTGCTGGGTCGTTTCGAAGAAGGTGAACCACCAATCCAGCATGCGCCCCTTGCAGCCGTGCAGATCGGTGCGGATGGCGACCGTCAGCAGGCCGTCGGTGCTGCGAGTCAGACCCATTTCCAGGCGCAGCGGCTGCGGCCTGAGCAACTCGTTGATGTCATTGACGCCCCAGGGGGCAAACAACGGGGAAGTATCCATGATGAGACTCCAATAAATTACGAAACGAAATTCGTTTCCTAATTTAAGCTATGCCTGTATGCTGGGTCTGTCAATGCTTTACAGGAGCCAATCATGTCACAGCAAACCGATGAAGAGACACGCTCACGAGGCCGTCCGGTCACCCCGGAAGCCGACCTGCGCGCCGCCCTTGCCGAAGCGACGCTGACCTTGTTGCTCAAGGGGGGCTACAGCGCTGCGACCGTGGATGCGGTGGCCAAAGAGGCGGGGGTTGCCAAGAAGACCCTCTACCGCTTCGCCGCCAATCGCGACGAGCTGGTAGCGCAGGCGGTGCGCAGCTGGACCGATGCCTTCCAGCCGGCCTTCGAGCAGGATGCAACCCACCCCGAGGCACTGGGAGAGATGCTGGAGCAGGGCTTGCAGGCGATTGCAGATCAGGTGCTGAGCGCACCGGCGGTGGGCATGTTCCGGCTACTGCAACATGAATTCGCGGGGCGGGATACCCTGCTGGCGGCCTATCAGGAGAACGGCATTGCCCGCGGCAGAGCTACGCTGGCGGCGTGGCTACAGCGCCAGCAGCAACTGGGCTGGCTGCACGAGCTGGACGCCGCCCAGACCAGCGATCTGCTGCTGGCGATGACCATGGCGGAGCCGCTGCGCCAGATGGCGCTCGGCTTGCTGGCGCCGGGCAGCGACATTCGCGAGCGCATCACCGCGGCCGTTGCGCTGGTGCTGCCCGGCTTGATGCGAGGGTAGGCGTCCTTCCTCAGCGTGCCACCTCCTGCCATTGAGCCAACAAGGGAGCAGGAACGTTGCCATAACGCAGCAGCGGGGTCTGGTGCCACTGCGCCAGCTTCTGGATGGCCTTGCCCAGATCCTGGGCCAGGGTCCGGGTCACCCTGACCCCGTCTTCCAGATAGAGGCTCTTGACCTCAAACACCCCCTCCTTGCGATGGGCCTTGGCGTCCATCCTGCCCACCAGCTTGCCGCGATGCAGCAACGGCAGCACGAAATAACCGTACTGGCGCTTGGGGGCCGGGGTATAGCACTCGATGCGATAGTCAAAGCCAAACAACTCGCTGGCCCGCTTGCGATCCCACACCAGCGGGTCAAAGGGCGAGAGCACGGCGGTGTGGCTCGCCTTGAGGGAGCCCGCCTGGGCCCGGACCAGTTCATCGGCCAGGGAGGCGTGAACGAAGGCTCCGTGCTGCCACCCCTCCACTCGTACCGGCAACAGCTCCCCCTCGTCCGCCAGCTGGTGGAGCAGGGCGTCGTATTTCCCCCGTTTAAGGCGATAGTAATCCGCCACCCAGCCGGTCTTGACCAGCCCCAGCGCCCGGCAACTGGCTCGCACCATGTCCCGCCGGGCGAGATCAGGACTCGGCAGATCCCGCTCGTCATTCCACTCCGGCATGACCCGCTCGGCGAGATCGTAGACCCGCTGGAAATTGCGCCGTTCGCGCACCATCAGCTGGCCTGCGGTAAACAGCACCTCCAGGTGGCGCTTTTCGGGCTTCCAGTCCCACCAGCCGTTGCCCTTGTCCCCCTTGCGCTCGAAGTCTGCCGCCCGCACCGGGCCATCCTGGCGAATGCGCTCCACTATCTGCGCTATCTCGCCGCCGTGGGTCTTGAGCCACTGGGCGGAGAACTTCCAGCCCATGGCGGCGGGATCCAGCATGCGATGGCGCAGCAGCCGGTAATCTTCCCGGGGGACGAAACAGGCCTCGTGGGCCCAGTATTCGAAAAGATCACCATCGGCCAGCAGTTGTTCCAGCCAGCGCGGATCGTAGTGGCCAAGGCGGCTGAACAGCACCAGATAGGGGCTGCGGGCCACCACGGAGATGGTGTCTATCTGCAGCAACGCCATACGGCGAATGCAGGCGAGCAGGTCGGCGGGGGTTGCTCTGGCGCGGCGCGGGGTCAGCAGCCCCTGGGCCGCCAGTTGCAGGTGGCGGGCGTCTTGCAATGAGAGGTGGGGGATCGACATGGAGATAGGCGCATCCGTTCCTGAGTATCAGGCCACCAGCATGCCCAACTCATGGCCAAATGAAAACGCCCGGCTCAGGGTTTGGTGAACAGCGCCACATCCGCATGAGGAAACTCGACCGCTGCCTGCCAGCGGACCGCCAGGGCACGGAATGAGGCCTCGGCGAAGAAGACGATGTGGGTGGGATCGTGGCGATAGCGCCAGGTCTTGAAGCGCTCGTCCCCCAGCACCCGCTGGGTCTGCAACACCAGCACCCCGCCGGGCTTGAGACAGCCCCAGAGCGTGTCCAGCACGGCGCGGGGGGTGGCGATGTGCTCTATCACCTCGGTGCTGGTGATGAAGTCGTATTGCCTTGTCAGGCACTCTGGGTCGTCGGCATAGAACTTGTCGTAGCCCGCCATCTCGAAGCCCGCCTCCCGCCCCATGGCGATGAGGGCAGGCCCGGGGCCGCAGCCAAAATCGAGGCCGCTGGCAGGAGGCGACACCCGGGCCAGCACCTCGCCAAAGGCACGCATCAGAAAGGCCCGGTAGCGGGGATCGTCCACCCGGTTGTCGTGCCCGTCATAGACCGCCTTCTCGGCTCCCTCGTCCAGGTGGTCCGCCTCGTCCATCCAGACCAGCTCGCACGCCAGGCAGCGGTAATAGCCCTTGCCCGCCACCGGCAGGGCATGGTGCCGAGGGGAGAGACACAGGGGACAGTGAACAGGGGATGACATGGCAGCTCCTCGGGTGGCGACAGCGGGGCAGATTGCCTGCCACGCCCGCTGCTGGCAACTGTTTTGTCTGGAGCCCCCATCGACCCCCGTTCACCCCCCGCCAGTTTTTTTCGTCTTTTTTTGCGCCTTAAGGGTTTCTTAAGTTTGCCCTTTTACTCTCATCCCATCGCAAGAGAAGGAGCCAACCATGACCATCGAGATCCAAGCCCCCTACCGGTTGATCCTGGCTGAATCCCCGCAGCAGGTCATGGCGCTGCAAACCTATATCCAGGCCGCCTACACCCTCGAGTTCAACGCCCGCATTCCCCATTTTCTGCCCTGCCTGCTCGGGCTATACCGGGCTGATGGCGTGCTGGTCGGTGCCTGCGGCCTTAACCAGGCCTGCCATGGCGAGCACGAGCAACCTCTCTATCTGGAGCAATATCTGGAGCAGCCTGTCGAGGCCGCCATCGAGACCCGTCTCGGGGTACGTCCGGCCCGCCACCGCATCATCGAAGTGGGCAATCTTGCCTGCAGCGAACCGGGTCACGCCCGCCTGATGTTTGCCGCGCTGTGCCGTCTGCTGTGTGACAACGCCCTGGACTACGTGGTGTTCACCGGCACCGCCAAGCTGCGCAACAGCTTTACCCGCCTGCGTCTCAACCCGGTGGAGCTGGCCCCCGCCCAGGCCCATCAGGTGGGAGAGGATGCCAGCGCCTGGGGCGAATACTACCGCTGCCAGCCCAAGGTGATGGCAGGCGACATCAACCAGGGGCGCGAGGTACTCGCACAGAGCAGCCTGCTGCTCAACCTGCTGGGGACCATGCCCCGCCTTTTTAACCATGCCGACATCGACAGGAGGTGCGCACAATGACGCTGTTCGACACCATCGCCCACCATGCCAGCCAGACCCCGCACCAGCCTGCGCTGCTAGGCAGCCAGGGTGAGCTGGATTACCAGAGCCTGTGGCAGCAGATCCAGCAACTGGCAGGAGTGCTGCAAGGGGCCGGCATCCGCCGCCTGGCCCTGCAACTCGACAACGGCCTGCCCTGGGCACTGATCGATCTCGCCTGCACCTGGGCCGGCATCGTGGTCATCCCGGTTCCCCACTTCTTCAGTCCGGCGCAGCAGACGTGGCTGCTGGAAAGCAGCGGAGCAGACGCCCTGGTCGGCCCGGAGCACCAGGGGTGGCAAGCCGCCTCACCCCTCGTGCTCATGGCAGGCAGGCCCGATGAGCAGGCCGTGCCCCTGTGGCGCCGCATCCCGGCCCGCCTCCCCGAGCTGCCTGCGGGCACCGCCAAGATCACCTATACCTCGGGCACCACGGGGCAACCCAAGGGCGTCTGCCTGTCGCTGGAACAGATGACGGCGGTCTGCGGATCCCTTGCCCTGCGGGTGGCCCCTGCCCGGGTTGAGAAACACCTGACCCTGCTGCCCCTCACCACCTTGCTGGAGAACCTGACCGGCTTGTATGTACCGCTGCTGACCGGCGCCTGCAGCCGCATCCCCTCCCTGGGGGAACTCGGTTTCTCGGGCTCCAGCAAGCTGGATCCTGCGGCCCTGGCCCAGGCACTGCTGCGCTGGCCCAGCCACAGCCTGGTGCTGGTACCCGAGTTGCTGCGCCTGCTGCTGGCCCTGTGCCTCAATACCCCTGCCCTGGCGACACAGCTCGGCACCCTGCGCTTCGTCGCCGTGGGCGGAGGCAAGGTCGCCCCCGAACTCATCGCTCACGCCCGTGCGGCGGGGCTGCCGGTCTACGAGGGATACGGTCTCTCCGAATGCGGCTCCGTGGTCGCCCTGAACGGCCCCCACGGGGATCGTCCCGGCAGCGTCGGCCTGCCTCTGCCCCACTGCCAGGTGACGATCGCCGCAGACGGCGAAGTCATGGTCAGCGGCAGCGCCATGCTGGGCTACCTGGGGGAAGAGGGCGAGACGGGCAGCCAGATCGCCACAGGGGATCTGGGTCGGCTCGACGAGGAGGGCTATCTCCATATCACGGGGCGCAAGAAGAACGTGCAGATCACCGCCTTTGGCCGCAACTTCTCCCCGGAGTGGGTGGAAGCCCAGGCCCAGCTCTGCCCGGCCATCGCCCGCATCGTCATCTTCGGTGACGGTCAGCCCGCCAACGTGGCCCTTATCCAGCCGCTGCCGGGCAGCCAGTCCCAATTGCCAGAGCAGATTGCCCGGCTCAACCAGCAGTTGCCCGATTACGCCCGCATCCATCACTGGTTGCCGGTCGCCCTGGATCAGCTCCCTGGCCTCCTGACGGCCAACGGGCGCCCCCGTCGCAACGAGATTTATCACCATTTTTCCCGGCAGATCAGCCAATGCCTCACAGGAGAGACCTCATGAGCTTCTACCAGACCCTGCAACAAGCCACCGCCTGCGAGCGCGAACGCCTGTTCAACGCCCCCATCATCGAGGCCTGCCGCCGCGGCGACATCAGACGTGACACCTACCTCGCCTTCCTGGCACAGGCCTACTACCACGTGCGCCACACGGTGCCGCTCCTGATGGCCACCGGCGGCAAGCTGGGGCAGGAGTACGAATGGGTGCGTGGCGCCATCAGGGAGTACATCGACGAGGAGTACGGCCATCAGGAGTGGATCCTGAACGACATCCGTGCCTGCGGCGGTGATGCCGAGGCGGTGCGCCACGGCCAGCCGGGCCTGCCCATCGAGCTGATGGTGGCCTTCCTCTACGACCAGATCCAGCGCGGCAACCCCATGGGCTTCTTCGGCATGGTGCAGGTGCTGGAAGGCACCAGCGTCGCCATCGCCCTGACCGTCGCCGACCAGCTCAAGAGCGGTCTGGGTCTGCCGCCTCAAGCCATGAGCTACCTGAGCTCCCACGGGGCCCTGGACCAGGAGCACCTCAAATTCTTCGAATCCCTGATGAACCGGGTGGAAGATGCCGCCGATCAGGCCGCCATCATTCACGCCGCCAAGGTGGTCTACCGCCTCTATGGCGACATGCTCTATCAGCTCACGGGATCCTGCCAATGAAGCTTGAAGGCAAACGCATACTGCTGACTGGCGCCAGTGGCGGCATTGGTGAAGCCCTGGCCCATGAACTGGCGGCCCAGGGTGCCCATCTGCTGCTGCACGGTCGTCGGGCCAGCGCCCTGGAGCGCCTGCGCCGGGAGCTGCCTCATCCGGATCGCCACCAGACGGTGACGGCCGATCTTGGCTCTCCCCATGAGCGGGCGCAGCTGCTGCAACATCCGGCCCTGGACGAGGGGCTGGACGTGCTCATCAACAGTGCGGGCTGCAACCAGTTCGCCTGGCTGGAAGATCAGAGCAGCGAGCAGGTGACACGCCAGTTGCTGCTCAACGTCGAGGCGCCCATCCAGCTCACCCGGGCCCTGCTGCCCCGGCTGCGCAAGCCCGCCATCATCATGAACATCGGCTCCAGCCTCGGGGCCATCGGTTTTGCCGGCTACAGCGTCTATTGCGCCAGCAAGTTCGCCATACGCGGCTTCAGCGAGTCCCTGGGGCGGGAGCTGGAGGGAACCGGCATCAAGGTGCTGCACTTTGCCCCCCGTGCCACCCGCACCCACCTCAACTCCGAGGCGGCCTATGCCATGAATGCCGAGCTCGGCACCCGGACCGACAGCCCACAGGACGTGGCCGAGGAGGCCGTCATCGCCCTGTGCAACGAGACACGCCGCCGCTGGCTCGGCTGGCCGGAAAAGCTCTTTGTGCGGCTCAACGGCCTGCTGCCCGCCTTGGTGGACATGGCCCTGGCCAAGCAGCGCCCGATCATCGAGCGCCACGCCCGCCGCACCGCCTCCCCAGCCCCCGATCACAGGAGCGATCCCGCCTGTGCGACAAACGAGAAGGAACATTGAGATGAAGCACGCCACTTTCCGTCCCCGATTTGGTCACGGCCCCCTGTTGCTCGCCCTGGGAGGCCTGCTGGCAAGCGGTCTGGCCCAGGCCGCCGATGCCCTGCCCACCATTCAGCAGGAGTGGGCCCACTGCCAGTACCAGCAGACCGGAAAAGCCAAGGAGAGCTGCCTGGAGAGCCTGAGTGCCAAGGCCGATGAGGCGAGTGCCAAGGAGGCATTTCGCACCGATCTGCTGATCTGGTCCGCCATCGTCAAGAGCACCTGGGCGGGGGCCAAGGGCGGCCTCGGCGCCCTTGGTCTGGTGAAGGAGGCCAAGGCCAAGCTCGAGATCGCCATCAAGCAGGATCCCAAGGCGCTGGAAGGCTCGGCCTACACCAGCCTGGGCTCCCTCTACTACCAGGTACCGGGCTGGCCGGTGGGCTTTGGAGACGACGAGAAGGCGGAGAAGCTGCTCAAGCAGGCGCTGGCCATCAATCCCACCGGCATCGACCCCAACTTCTTCTACGGCGACTTCCTGCTGGATCAGGGTGACAAGGCACAGGCGAAGATCTATCTGGACAAGGCCCTGGCCGCCCCGGCGCGCCCTGGCCGCGAGGTGGCGGACGAGGGCCGCAGAATGGAAATTCGCGAGCGTCTCGCCAAGCTGTAAATACAAGCAGCACAGTGTGCTATTTCAACTCTGCCCACCAGCTAGCATACTGGTGGGCAGTGTCGTTTGAGGGAGAGAACAATGCGGATCCTGTTGGTGGAAGATGATGTGATGCTGGGAGACGGCATGGTGGATGCCCTGCGCAGCAGCGGCTACACGGTGGACTGGCTCCAGCAGGGGATGCCGGCCCTCTCGGCGCTCAAGAGCGAGGAGTTTGCCGCCCTTGTCCTGGATCTCAACCTGCCGGACATCGACGGCATCAGCCTGCTGCGCAAGTTGCGCCGGGAGGGGCTGACCCTGCCCGTGCTCATCCTGACCGCCCGTGATGCCCTGGACGACCGGGTACTGGGGCTGGATGCAGGCTCCGACGACTACATGGTCAAACCCTTCGCCCTGCAGGAGCTCAACGCCCGGCTGCGCGCCCTGGTGCGGCGCAGCAAGGGGCAGGCCCAGGCGGTGCTGGAGTACGGGGAGCTGCAGCTCTTCCCCGCGTCACAACAGGTCACCTATCGGGGCGAGCCGGTCAAGCTCACCCCCCATGAGTACAAGCTGTTGCAGGAGCTCATCACCCAGAGCGGCCGGGTATTGAGCCGGGATCAACTGCAACAGAGCCTCTACGGCTGGGACGAGGGGGCAGAGAGCAACGCGGTGGAGGTGCACATTCACCACCTGCGCAAGAAATTCTTCCCCGAGCTCATCCGCAACATTCGCGGCGTCGGTTACATCGTGCCCCAGCTCGACGTCCAGGGCGCAAGAGGAGCCTCCGCCCCATGAGTCGTGTCCGTTCCATCCGCCGTTTCCTGCTCTCCGGCATCCTGGCCCTGGTCAGCCTCAGCCTCGCCATCAGCGGCCTTATCGGCTACCTGCAGGCCAACCACGAGATGGAAGAGCTGTTTGATGCCCGTCTCGCCCAGTCCGCCCGCATCACCAACCAGTTGCTCAGCCGCTATCTCAAGCAGAGCGGCGAGCTGCCGCGCAACGGCACCGTGTACCAGGAGTGGGTGCAGGCCGTCCCCGAGACGCCCCACATCGAGAAGGGCGGCTTCTTCCAGTTCGGCCAGGACAACGAGTTCACCCCCTATGGCCATGAATTCGAGCACAACCTCTACTTCCAGTTGCTGAGCGAGCAGGGCGCCGTGCTGCTGCGCTCGCCCAATGCCCCGGCCCAACCGTTGACCACCCTGGAGCGGGGCTTCAACAGCGAGACCAAGGATCACCACGAGTGGCGTACCTTTACCCTCTACAACGAAGGTGAACAGACCTGGCTCATCGTGGCGGAGCGGGATGACGAACGCAGCGAGCTGGCCAGCAAGATGGCCACCCTCACCATGCTGCCCCTCTTCATCACCCTGCCCTTCCTGCTCGGTCTGCTGTGGTGGCTGATCACCCGGGGGCTGTCACCGCTGCACCAGCTGGCGCAAGCCATCGGCGAGCGCCATCCCGCCAACCTGAGCCCCCTCAATCTCGCCATCAAGGCCGAGGAGCTGACGCCGCTGGTGGGGGAGATCAACCGGCTGATGCACGCCCTCGCTGACACTCTGGATCGGGAGAAACAGTTCACCAACGAGGCCGCCCACGAGCTGCGCACCCCCCTCGCGGTACTGCGCATCCACAGCGAGAACGCCATGACGGCCGAGGATGATCAGAGCCGGGAGCAGGCACTGCGCAAGATGCTCTTGGCCCTCGATCGCAGCGATCGGCTGATCCGCCAGTTGCTGACCCAGGCCCGCATCGACAACCAGCAGAGCCCGGCCCTCACCGCCCTTCCCTTGTTACCCCTGTTGCAGGGCACCCTGGCGACCCTGGCCCCCATCGCCCTGAAAAAGGATCAGCAGCTGTCCCTGGAGGGCGCCGAACAGGTGCAGGTAATGGGACAGGCGATGTTGCTGGAGCTGATGTTCGGCAACCTCATCGACAATGCGCTGCGCTACACCCAGGTGAGCGGCGAGGTCGCCGTGGTGGTGAGCCAGGTGGGCAACCGGATCCGGGTGGATGTGCGGGACAACGGCCCCGGCATCCCCACCGCCGCCCTCTCCCGGCTGTGCGAGCGCTTCTTCCGGGTCAATCCCCAGCAGGGGGATGGCGTGGGCCTTGGCATGGCCATCGTCTCGCGCATCGCCCAGCTTCACGGAGCGGATCTCGACATCCACAACCGGCCTGAAGGGGGGCTCGAAGTGAGCGTGCTGCTGCCCGCCTCGCGCCAGGCATGAGGGGTCAGCCTTTGCGCACGCCATGAAAAACGGGGGCCAGGCCCCCGTTTTTCATGGCTGCACCACCCTAGTCGCAGGTGGGCTGTACCGTGAAGGTCCGGCTCGAATCCACCGGTCCCAGCTCCGCCAGCAGACGGCGCCCCAGCAGCACCGGGTAGATCATCTTGCTGCGATCCCGCAGGGTGAACCACTCCTTGTAGACCTGGTCCCCGACGCAGACGGACATGGTCACCGTCGGGCGCTCCTCCATGCCGCCCGCCCCTCGCACCGTCACGCTGCGCTCCACCGGTCGCTCCACGCTCCGGCGCACCACCTTGTCGGTATTGGCATCGGTCAGCACCAGGTTGAAGCGCACCCAGGGCTTGCCATCCTTCTTGAAATGCTTCAGGTCGCGGGCATCCAGCGACGAAGTGAGGGCACCGGTATCGAGCTTCATCTTGACCGCCACTCCGTAGGGCATCAGCACCCCCTTCTCGATCCAGCCATAGCTGGTCTGGGCCGCCATCGCACTGCCGCACAGCACCCACATCATGGCAGCCGCCACCATTCTCTTGCCCATCTTGCTCTCTCGCCTTGTCAGTCTTGCGCCCAGATGTATCACAGCCAACTGCCGGGTCAACCGGATTCTGGCGTGCAGGGGAGCGGGCTATGGACCCGGTGCCAACAGGCGACAATCCATGCCGGGCACGGCGCGTGAGTGGGGAATGCAGCAGGAAAACGAGGGGAGAACAGGGTGCTGGATGACGCTGGCGGCCATCCTCAGGTTGTGACGCCAAAGGCTACCACAGCGGTGCGTGAATTATCAGTCTTGTTCTGACGGGATTTTTGCCTACACTGCTGTAAACCGGAGGGCCTGAAAACCACCGGTTTTTTTGCGCCTGCCGAAAAGTTGCCACTGCAAAGTGAGCTCTCACACAAGGCTCAATAAGGAATTCGCAATGCGTATCGAAGAAGACTTGAAGCTCGGTTTCAAGGATGTCCTGTTTCGCCCCAAGCGCTCTACTCTCAAGAGCCGTTCCCAAGTCAGCCTGACCCGCCAGTTCACCTTCAAGCACACCCAGACCCAATGGCAGGGCGTGCCCGTCATCGCCGCCAACATGGATACCGTCGGCAGCTTCGCCATGGCGCGTACCCTGGCCAGCTTCGAGATGATGACGGCGGTGCACAAGCACTACAGCCTTGCGCAGTGGCAAACCTTCGTCAATGAGACCGACCCAGCCCTGCTGGGCCATGTGATGGTCTCCACCGGCACCTCGGAGGAGGACTTCACCAAAACCCGCCAGATCCTCGCGATGTCCAGCGCCCTGCGCTTCATCTGCGTGGACGTGGCCAACGGCTACTCCCAGCACTTCGTCGAGTTTCTGCGCAAGATCCGCGAGGCCTGCCCGAACCACGTCATCCTGGCGGGCAACGTGGTCACCGGCGAGATGGTGGAGGAGCTGATCCTCTCCGGCGCCGACATCGTCAAGGTGGGCATAGGCCCGGGCTCGGTCTGCACCACCCGGGTCAAGACCGGGGTCGGCTACCCGCAGCTCTCCGCCATCATCGAGTGTGCCGATGCGGCCCACGGCCTGGGTGGCCAGATCGTCGGTGACGGCGGCTGCACCTGCCCGGGGGATGTGGCCAAGGCATTTGGCGGCGGCGCCGACTTCGTGATGCTGGGGGGCATGCTGGCCGCTCACGAAGAGTGCGGCGGTGAAATCGTCGAGGTCGATGGCGAGCCCTTCATGAAGTTCTACGGCATGAGCTCGGCCAGCGCCATGGACAAGCACGCCGGCGGCGTCGCCGAGTATCGCGCCTCCGAAGGCAAAACCGTGCTGCTGCCCTACCGCGGCCCGGTGGAGAACACGGTGCGCGACATCCTGGGCGGGGTGCGATCCACCTGCACCTATGTGGGGGCCAGCCAGCTGAAAGAGCTCACCAAACGCACCACCTTCATCCGGGTGCGCGAGCAGGAGAACAACGTCTACGGCAAGGAGTAAGTTCCTCCTTAGGCCCCGAGCCGACCGTTAGAAGCCAGCCAACCGGTGTGCTACCCTGCGCACCGGTTTTTTTGCATCTGGGACCCTGCGCCATGACAAGCCCTCTCCCCCCCTTCGACTGGGACATCTTCTGCTGCGTCGTCGACAACTTCGGTGACATCGGCGTCACCTGGCGACTCGCCCGCCAGCTCAAACAGGAAGGCGCGCTCCCGGCGCAGAAGAGTGAGGTGCAGGTGCGGCTCTGGGTGGACGATCTGGCTAGCTTCGCCCGCATCTGCCCGGCGCTCGACCCCGCACAGGACGGTCAGTGGGTCGATGGCATCTATGTCCAGCACTGGCACGAGCGCCTCCCCGCCGACATGACCCCGGCCAGGGTGGTCATCGAGGCGTTTGCCTGCGAGCTGCCCGCCCCCTTTATCGAACGCATGGCCGAGCAGACCATGCCCCCCTGCTGGATCAACCTCGAATACCTCTCGGCCGAGAGCTGGGTCGAGGATTGCCATGGCCTCGCCTCGCCCCAGCAGGTCGGCAGCCAGCGCCTCGACAAGTACTTCTTCTTCCCGGGTTTCACGCAGAAAACGGGCGGCTTGCTGTGCGAGCACGGCCTTATCGTCGAGCGCGAGCGCTGGCAACAGGATGAAGCGGGACTGGCCGCCTACTGGGCCAGACTCGGCCTGCCACCCCAACGAGAAGACGAGCTGCGGGTCAGCCTCTTTACCTACGAGAGCGAGGCGCTCAGGAGCCTGGTCGAGGGCTGGCGCCAGAGCGTCACCCCCGTCACCCTGCTGCTGCCGCTGGGGCGCTCCCTCGACGACGTGCTTATCGGCGCAGGGCTGGCAGCGGCCATTCCCGGAGCCCGGGCCGGAGATCTGCTCCAGGCGGGCAACCTCACCATCAAGCTGCTGCCGATGACCGATCAGAGGGGCTACGATCGCCTGCTGTGGAGCTGCGATCTCAACCTGGTGCGCGGGGAGGACTCCTTCGTGCGGGCCCAGTGGGCGGGGCGCCCCTTCCTCTGGCATATCTACCAGCAGGAAGAGGATGCCCACATGGTCAAGCTGGACGGTTTTCTCGACCACTACCTCTCCCCCTTGCCAGCGCCGGCCGGTCAGTGGCTGCGCCGCTTCAACCATGCCCTCAACCGGGGGAAACACACCGGTGAACTCTGGGCACAATGGCCGCAATACGCGGCCATATGGCAGCAACATGGGCACACTTGGCCACAGAGGCTGCTGGCGGACGGGGATCTCGTCACGAGGTTGGTGAAATTTTTAGAAAGCCGTATATAATCTGGCAGTTTTTATCCGTCCGTTTCACGAACAGGAATTTTTTACATGAAAACCGCACAGGAAATCCGCGCTGGTAACGTAGTCATGATCGGCACCGAGCCGATGGTGGTCCAGAAGGCTGAATTCAACAAATCCGGCCGTAACTCCGCCGTGGTCAAGATGAAGCTGAAGGGTCTGCTGAACGGCAGCGCCACCGAGACCGTCTTCAAGGCCGACGACAAGCTGGAAGTCGTTCAGCTGGAGCGTAAAGAGTGCACCTACTCCTACTACTCCGACCCGCTGTATGTCTTCATGGACACCGAGTACAACCAGTACGACGTCGAGAAAGACAACCTGGGTGATGCCCTGAACTACCTGGTAGACGGCATGGAAGACCTCTGCGAAGTGACTTTCTACAACGAGAAAGCCATCTCCGTAGAACTGCCGACCACCATCGTGCGTGAAGTCGAGTACACCGAGCCGGCCGCCCGTGGCGACACCTCCGGTAAAGTGACCAAGCCTGCCCGCCTGAAGGGCACCTCCTACGAGCTGGCCGTTGCCGCCTTCGTGGAGATCGGTGACAAGATCGAAATCGACACCCGTACCGGTGAATTCAAGCGTCGCGTCAACTAAGTTGACCCCTTGATGTGATTGCAAAAAAAGCGAGCCAAGGCTCGCTTTTTTATTGGCTGGCACCTCACGGCCGGCCTGATGAGAAGCCGTGCCCCTAGCGGCGATGGGCCAGTGCCCGCACCAGCCTGTCCCCCACCCCCTGTACCAGTTGCACCAGCAGCAGCAACATGACCACGGTCCCTGCCATCACCTTGTCATCAAAGCGCTGGTAGCCGTAGCGGATCGCCAGATCCCCGAGCCCGCCGCCACCGACCACCCCCGCCATGGAGGAGAAGCCAATGAGCATCACCACCGTCAGGGTGAGTCCGGCCAGCAGCGCTGGCAAGGCCTCGGGCAGCAGCGCCTTGATGACCACGTGCCAGCCGCTGCCCCCCATGGCGAGCACGGCTTCGACGCGCCCCTTGTCCACCTCATCGAGGGCGCTCTCCACCACCCGGGCAAAGAAGGGGAAGGCCCCCAGGGTGATGGGGACGATGGCGGCGGTGCTGCCCAGTGAGGTGCCGACCACCAGCCGGGTCAGGGGGATCAGGGCGATCAGGAGCACCACGAAGGGGAGCGACCGCCCGATGTTGATACCGATCCCCAGCACCATGTTGAGACGGGGCAAGGGCAGCACGCCCCCGGGACGGGTCACCACCAGCAGCACCCCGGTCGGCAGCCCCAGCAGCAGGGTGAACACGGCCGCCACTCCCACCATGTAGAGCGTTTCAAGCGACCCCTGATACATCAGTTCGAGCAAGGCATCGGCACTCAGGCGACTCTGCATAAACGCACCTCCTCTGTGACTCCGTGACGCGCCATGAAACGCCGCAGGATCTCGGGATCCGGCAACAGGGCCTGCCGCACGCGGGAGTCTGGGTTGGCCAGCAGGGTGCCCAGAGCACCGCTTTCCACCAGCTGACCCTGTTCAAGCAATGCCGCGTGATCGCAGATGGCCCTGACCACCTCCAGCTCGTGGGTGATGAGCACTATGGTGATCCCGAGGCGGCGGTTGATGTCGGCAAGCAGCGCCAGCACCGACTCCGTGGTCTCCGGATCCAGGGCACTGGTCGCCTCGTCACAGAGCAAGTGGCGCGGATTGGCGGCCAGGGCGCGGGCGATGCCCACTCGTTGCTTCTGTCCCCCCGACAACTGGGAGGGAAAGGCGCGACGGTGCTCGCCAAGCCCCACCAGTTCCAACAGCTCGCTGACCCGGGCCGCCCGCTCCCGGCGCGCCACTCCGGCGATTTCCAGCGGGACCGCCACGTTCTCCTCCACGCTGCGGGCGTGCAGCAGATTGAAGTGCTGGAAAATCATGCCGGTCCCCTGACGGTGGCGGCGCAAGGCCGCCCCCTCCAGGGCCGTGATGTCGCGGCCATCGAACAGGATGCGGCCCCGGCTTGGCCGCTCCAGCAGATTGAGGCAACGAATGAGCGTGCTCTTGCCCGCGCCGCTGCGCCCGAGAATGCCGTAGATGGCCCCATCCGGAATCTCGAGCGACACTCCCTCCAGAGCGGGTTGCCCGTGCCCCGGGTACTGCTTGCCGAGCCCCTCCAGCACTATCATGACTGCCGCCCGGCCACCGGGATCACCGACCCCTTGTAGCTCTTGCGAATGAAGTCGGCGATCGCCCTGGACTCCAGGTCCCGCGCCAACTGGCGGATCCGCGGATCATCCTTGAGCGCCGGGGTGGTCACCAGGATGTTGGCGTAGGGATTGTTCTGGGCGCTCTCCAGCCCCAGGGCATCGCGAGCAGGCTCCAACCCCGCCTCCAGGGCATAGTTGCCATTGATCACCGCCAGATCCACGTCGTCGAGGGAGCGCGGCAGCTGCGGCGCCTCGATCTCCAGGATCTTGAGCGCCTTGGGGTTGGTGGCGATGTCGTGCACCGTCGCCAGATCCCGCGCCGGATCTTCATGGCCGGCCTTGAGGGTGATGAGCCCCTCGTGCTGCAACAGATAGAGGGCCCGGCTCAGGTTGGTGACATTGTTGGGCAGGGCGATCACCGCCTTTTCCGGTACCTCCCTCAGGTGCTTGAACTTCTTCGAATAGATGCCAAGAGGCTCCACGTGTACGGTCGCGGCCACCACCAGCTCGGTGCCGAGCGCCTTCTCCTGATCCCGCAGGTAAGGGACGTGCTGGAAATAGTTGGCATCCACATCACCCGCCACCAACAGGGCATTGGCATTGATGCCGCCGCTGAGCTCGATCACCTGCAGATCCAGCGAAGGGTCCTGGCGTTTCACCTCGCCGAGGATATCCGCATGGGGCAGTGGATCCGCGGCAACCCGCAGCGCCTGGGCTGCCTGGGCGGAGAGAGAGAGTCCGAGGGCCAATACCAGGCCGCTCAGGGAAAACAGTCCGTGCTTGTTCATCTTGTGCTCCTTGCCATGCAATCAATGGGTGGTTTCGCCGACCGCCAGCGCCCGGGGCGCCGGCAACAGATCGGCATGGTGGCGCAATGCCACGTCAGGGTGGGAACGCAGCCGCCCCTTGAGGTAGTTCCAGCCCACCTCCCGCAGCAGCGGATTGTGCGGGTCGGTGGCAGGCACCCTGGCTTCACGGGCCAGTGCCTCGGGCAGCGGATAGACGGGCACCACGGCGTCGAGCTGGGCCCCCAGGAAGAAGGCGATGGAGAGACGCTCCTGCCCCGGCGCCGACGGCACCACCCGGTGCACGGTCGCCCGCAGGTAGCCGTTGCTGGCGAGCTCCAGCAGCTCACCGATGTTGACCACGAAGGTGCCGGGGAGCGGGAGCGCGTCGATCCAGTGATCCGGCGCCACCTCCACCTGCAGGCCGGGCTGGTCATCCTGCAGCAGGAAGCTCAGGAAGCCCGAATCCTTGTGGGGACCGACCCCCTGGGTGGCGCCCCGCTCACCGGGATAGCGGATCAGCTTGATATGTTCGTTGGGACGCTCTCCGTGCAGGGCATCGAAGGCATCTGGCGACAGTGCGAGCGCCTCGGCAAAAGCCCCGAGCAGGGTACGGGACATGCGGGTCATCTGCCCACGCCAGCGCGTCAGCACGGGTTGCAGTGTCGGCAGCGCCTCCGGCCACTGATTCGGCCCCTGCAACCGCCACCAGGGCGGGTCGCCCGCCGCTCGCGGCAAGGCTGGGCGATCGGCACCGATATCAAACTGCTCTCGCCAGTCGGGTTGACCCCGGGTCAGCTCCGCCCCCGGTCGGTTGTAGCCACGAAAATGGGGAGAGTGGATCATGGCGACCTGCTGCTTGGCCGCCAGAGGCAGCGCAAAGAAGGCCCGCGACAGCTGCTGCACCTCCTGTTGCAGCTCGGGATCGATGCCGTGGCCGGTCAGGTAGAAAAATCCCGTCTCTCTCGCGGCATCGCGCAACGATGCCAGAAAATCGGCCCGGGCGTCGGGCAAGGCATCCAGCTGCCTCAGGTCGAGGATGGGCAAGTGAACCAAGGTGCTCATGGCGATAACGCTCCCTGTCGATGGAAAGTGAGGGTGAACCTCTCGTTCTGACGAGACAGGGGGGAGAATTCTCCGCCTGCGGCCAGTGGCGACATGCCCCGGCCCCCTGTCTGTCTGCCCTTACTGAACCATGTATGGGTCACGGGATGGAACAATCAAAACCGGGAATGCTTTGCCATTTGGAACAATCCCGGGCCCGTGTCCGGCCCGCCGGTCAGACCCTCTTCGCCACCGCCGATGCCGATGTGCCCCCTTGCCCTAAAGAAACCCCCGGCGAGGCCGCTATGAGGGAGTGCTGGAGGATCCCCCATGACATTTCGCCCCTATCTGCTGCTGACCCTGCTTGCTTTTGCCGCCCACGGCGCCGGGCAGGCAACGTCAGGCGCCGCCCCGGATCCAGCCCCCCTGGTTCCCCCCGACTACTGGCAGAGCAGCGACTGGCAGGGAATACCCGACAGCACCAGGGTGGACAAGCAACAGGTACTGTTTGCCAAGCACGACAGCGACAACTACGTGGGTCTGGTCATCCTGCTGCCCGACTGGCAGCGCAGCGGCCAGCTGTGGCAACTGACCCGGGAGCTGGGGCGCCTCGGTTTCGATACCCTGCTGCTGCTCCCCTCGCCGCAGCAGACCGAGCTCGACCCCGCCGCCGAGAAGAAACAGCAGGTCATCGACGATTTTCGCAAGCAGTTTGCCTCCCGCATCAGTAAGCTGGGGGATGCCAAGCTGCAGGAGGGGGGCTTCAAGCTGCTGCTGGCCCAGGGTACCAGCGCCGCCTGGGCCGCCAACCTCATCGCCAGCGAGCAGTTGCCCGCCCCCGATGCCCTGGTGCTGCTCGACGGCTTCTTCCCCAACCAGCTGAGCAACCAGACCCTCGCCAAGCAGATAGCCCAGGGCAGCATCCCTACCCTGGATCTCTATCAGGAGGAGGGAGGACGCTGGCCCCTGCTGGCGGCCGAAGCCCGCAGAAGCGAGAGCCGCCGCAGCCACAAGCTCAACTACCGCCCCTATGCCCTGATGGATCTGGAGGAGACGCCGGGGCGCATCCAGGGCTGGCTGACGCACCTTGGCTGGATCTGAGGCCCTCCGAGGCACAGCCCCCGCCTTTACCTTCCCCATCGGACTTGGCCCGATGCCACCGCGCTGGTCAGCCGCCCTCCATGTTTGGCATCATGTCCAAACCAATGGCAGGAGGCTTCATGCAGCAAATCGTGTTTCTCGACAGCGACACCCTGGACACCGGCATCAATCTGCGCCGCCCCGATTTTCCCCATCACTGGCAAAGCTACCCGACCACGGCGCCGGATCAGGTGGTGGAGCGGCTCAAGTGCGCCAGCATCGCCATCATCAACAAGGTGCACATCGGGGCCGATGAACTGGCCCAGCTGCCCGAACTGCGCCTGATCGCCCTCGCCGCCACCGGCAGCGACAACCTGGATCTGGAGGCGTGCCGCGCCGCCAATGTTGCCGTGTGCAATATCCGCAACTACTCGGGCCCTTCCGTCCCCGAGCACGCCATGGCCCTGATGCTCGCCCTGTCGCGCAACCTGTTCGCCTGGCGCCAGTCCCTGCTGGAGGGGCGCTGGCAACAAAGCGGCCAGTTCTGCTTCTTCGACCACCCCATCACGGATCTGCATGGCAAGCGCCTCGGGATCATCGGCAAGGGAACCCTGGGACAGGCGCTGGGACAGCGGGCCAGCGCCATCGGGATGGAGGTTTACTATGCCCAGAGCCAGGTCGGCTCCCCGGGGGATGACGACAGGCTGCCCCTGGATGCCCTGCTGCAAAGTTCGGATGTGATCAGCCTGCACTGCCCGCTCACCCCCTACACCCGCCATCTCATCGGGGAGCGGGAGTTGGCCCTGATGAAACCGGGCGCCCTGCTCATCAACGTGGGCCGTGGCGGCCTGGTGGACGAGCAGGCGCTGCTAGAAGCCCTCGGCAACGGCCGTCTGGGGGGCGCCGGTTTCGATGTGGCGAGTGTCGAGCCGCCGCCTCCGGATCACCCCCTGATGCAGGCCCTGCGTTACCCCAATTTCATCCTGACTCCCCACGTGGCCTGGGCCAGCGAAGAGTCGATGCAGCGCCTCGCGGATCAGCTCATCGACAACATCAACGCCTTCTCCCTTGGCAGGCGCCAGCACCGGCTGGTGTAAGAGGCCGCTCGCCGCCCCTCACGGGCCGGCAGCGGGATCAAAAAAAGGGGCCAAAGGCCCCTTTTTGTCGGTCAGCTTGCCGCGGCATCAGTCGTCATGCCATCTGTGCTTGCGGTGCTTTTTGTGTTTCTTGTGGTGCTTGTGATAGCGCCTGTCATCGTAATAGCGATCGCCGCGGCTCTCGTGACCATCCCCAGTCCTGGCTCCGATGGCGGAGCCACCGGCACCACCGATACCGGCGCCGATCAGCTGGCCCGTGCTGCCACCGACGCTCTTGCCGATGGCAGCCCCGCCCAGGGCACCAACGGCGCCGCCGAGCGCAGCTTCGTTCTTGTTGCCTCTATTGGCCGTGGCCGCACCACCGGCCGCGCCCCCCAGGGCTGCCCCCACCAGGGCGCCGGTGTCGCCACCCAGCTCCTTGCCGATCATGGTGCCCGCCACCCCGCCGGCTCCGCCGCCGAGAATGGTATTGAGGGTCTCGGATGCCTGCACCTGTCCTGTGCCCAACAGCAACGCCCCCAGCAGCGCCAGTGCGCTCATGCCAAACGGTTTCATTTTCATGGGGTACTCCTGTCAAACCTGATGATTGATTATTTTTCCCTGCACTATACAAAGCCCCCTGACCTGCGCCACTGCCGCAAGGGGCACCTCACGGCCAGCCCTCCCTGTCTCCGGTTCGCGACACGATGCAAGAAAGCAGGCTAACCACCTGAAACCACATCAAAAAAAAAGGTCACACGAGAAATCATCCCCGTCATGACCCTTTTCTAGGCCCAAAGGCCCTTTTTTGCAGCGATCACCGTCAGACAGATACTGTCAC
This sequence comes from Aeromonas sp. s10, assembly GCF_040907975.1. NCBI lineage: Bacteria > Pseudomonadati > Pseudomonadota > Gammaproteobacteria > Aeromonadales > Aeromonadaceae > Aeromonas > Aeromonas sp. s10. Next base: position 65,469 of record NZ_JBFOCV010000041.1, read on the forward strand.
AACCTCCCCGTCAACGGGCGACGACGCCGCCAGATGCCAGCAATCCCGCCCCTGGTGCTTGCTCTCGTACAGGCAGGCATCCGCCCGCTGGAGCAGCGTCAGGGCATCATCCGGATAGCGCGCGCCGCCGGCGCTCAGGGTGATGGCGTCGGCGAACTCCCGCCATTTCAGGGCCTTCACCCGACCGAGCAGGTGGGTCAGGCGACATTCCACCTCCGCCTGCTCCCAGGGCAGCAAGGCCGCAAATTCATCGCCCCCGATGCGGTAGACCCGCTCATCCCCCAGGGTTCTCGCCATGATGGTGGCCACCCGAAACAGCACCGCATCCCCCACACCGTGTCCCCAGCTGTCGTTGACGCGCTTGAAGTTGTCCACATCGAACAGCACCAGCCAGTAGGGTGTCCCCGCCTGCTCCAGCCCCGCCCGCTGCTGATCGAAGGCTCGCCGGTTCAGGATGCCGGTGAGAGGGTCGTGGAGCAGGGCATCCTGCCCTTGCAGCAGGCTGTTTCGCACCTGTTCTATCTCTCCCAGGCTGCCGTGCACGAACCAGGTTCGCTGACGCCGCTGGATCTCCTTTCTCGCCTCATCCCGGATGAGGCCGCTGAGCGAGCCCTGCACCAGCGCCTGCTCCTGACGAAAGATCCGCACCAGAAACCACAGGCTGCACAGCCAGATGCAGAGCAATGCCAGGGCGGGCAGCACCACCATCAGCAGGGTGTCTTGCAGGTTTTCATGAAAATGGGAGGGGGGAAGATAGACGTTGAGATCCCACTCCATCCCCTCCAGAGCGTGTTGCAGGTGGCGTCCTTCCCAGAACCCGTCCAGGCCGACCGCCTGCGTCTCCCGCTCGAGACGGGGCGGCAACAGCGACAAATTGTGCCCCACCACCAGCTTGCCCCCCTTGCGCTCGGTGATGTAGAGAGCCACCGGATCCTCACCCACCGCCCGGTGCAACGCCCCCTGCAAGGCGCTGAACGACATGTCCACCATCAGCAGCCCAAGCAGTTGCCCCTCATCATCCTTGACCCGCTTGATGAGAGTCAGTACCTGCCGGGCCGAATCGAACGCCGGGTAGGGACCGAACCAGACGAGCTCGTCGCCCTCGCCGGACAGGGTCTGGAACCAAGGCCGCGCCTGTGCACTGTAGCCCTCCGGTTGCTGCCAGTCGGGATAGCCGTCGAGCCGATGGGTGCGCGCATTGTAGAAATAGAGGAAGTGGGCGTCGTACTTGAACTGATGGGCAATGGGCCAGATGGGATTGATGGCCGATGCCCCGGCAGCGATGGCCTGCTTGTCCAGGGACGCCTCCAGCACGCCAAGCTGGCGGCGGTTGTCCTGCGCCATGTCCTGGAACAGGGTGGCGTCGAGGGCGGCCAGCATGTGACCGTAACCCGCCACCGTCTTGTCGATGCTGCTCAAGTAGCTGGCTGCCGCCAGCAACAGGGTGGCGATCAGCACCAGCCCTCCCAGGAGAAGCGACAGCGGAGTCAGTATGTAATAGCGTTCCTTGATCAGCGCCGCCGTCATGCCACCCTCTATAAAATGTCATATTTTATTAATTTTATAGATTAAAAATCTGCAAAATATATTGATTGAAGTCATTAACATCCACTGCTAATGATAAAAAAGATATCAAGGTGTCTCACGGCCATATTCACATCCGTCATGTGAATATCCATAAAAAGTAGAAACAGTCATTACTCGTCGTTGACGGTTTATTGCCCGCAAGGTGTTATAGTCGATGACTCGAGAAATCGGAGCCAGATGACCTTTGTCGGCAACGCTGGCGGTGATGATTCATCAACCAAGGAGATGTTATGAGCAGTCCGTTTATCGAACAGATCAAAGCACGTCGTACCATCTATGCCCTGGGCAACCGGGTGACCCACTCCGAGGCCCAGCTGACCGCCCTCATCAAGGATGCCGTCAAGCACAGCCCCTCTTCGTTCAACTCCCAGAGTTCCCGCGCCGTCATCCTGTTCGGCGAGCAGCACCACAAGCTGTGGGACATCGTCAAGGCGGAGCTCAAGAAGATAGTGCCGCCGGAGGCCTATCCCCAGAGTGAAGCCAAGATCAACGGCAGCTTCCGCGCCGGGGCTGGCACCGTGCTCTTCTTCGAAGACACCGCCGTCATCGAGGATCTGCAGCAGAAATTCGCTCTCTATGCCGACAACTTCCCCATCTGGTCCGAACATGCCACCGGGATCGCCCAGTTCGCGGTCTGGACCACCCTGGCCCAGGAGGGCATCGGCGCCTCCCTGCAACACTACAACCCGCTCATCGACGATGCGGTGCGCAAGGAGTGGGACCTGCCCGCCAGCTGGCTGCTCCGTGCCCAGATGCCTTTTGGCAGCATAGAGCAACCTGCCGGCGACAAGACCTTCATCGACGACGACGTGCGTTTCCGGGTCTTCAAGTAAGCCTTCACGCCCCCTCCACCAGGGGGCGTTTTCTTCTCTCCCCCTCGTTCACCCTTGTCACGTGCCAGCCATACTCTGAACAAACGCTCTCTTGTCAGGAGGTCCCCATGGGGGACATCGCACGCCAACGTACCTCATGCACATTGACGCCCTTGTCCGCTCTGTTGTGTGTCGCCGCCCTGGTACTGCTGTTCTCGCTGATCGGCATCTTCACCCGCCCCCCCAACCTGCTGGCGGCCTTCTGGCCTGCCAATGCGGTCCTGCTCGGCTGCATGGTGCGCTATCCACGCCTGGCCACCCCGGCGGGCTGGGCCGGCGGCATACTGGGCTTTTTTCTCGCCGCCCTCTTCACCGGCGAGCCCCTGTTCAAAACCATCCTGCTGACCTGCGGCAACCTGGCCGGCATCGGCGTCGGGTATCTGCTGATGCATCGGCTCGCGCCTGCCGACAAGCTCCTCAGGCTCCCCACCTCCCTCGTGCTCCTGCTGCGAAACACCCTGGCCGCCTCCCTCGCCGCCGGCGTGGTCGGCGCCATCATCAATCCCATCCTGTCTCTGGGCCCCCCGCTCTACGGGCTGGGCTTCTGGTTTGCCAGCGAGCTGGTGAACTACATGACCATACTGCCGGTGCTCCTGACACTGCCTCCCCATGACAGTGTGCCCCCCTGGCGCACCCTCCTCTACCGCACCGAGTTCACCTGGGCCAGATTGATGCCGCTGCTGAGCCTGGTGGCCTCCCTGCTGCTCACCCTGCTCGTCGAGGGGCCGGGATCCATCGCCTTCCCGGTACCGGCGCTGCTCTGGTGCGCCGTCACCTACTCCGTCTTCGCCACCAGCCTGCTGACCCTGGGTTACAGCACCCTGATCCTGATCGCCCTCTCAAACGGCCACCTCGTCATCAATCACGATGTCCAGACCCAGTACTGGATGTTCTCCGTCCGGATAGGGGTCATGCTGATCGCTCTCACCCCCCTGACCGCCGCCAGCATCATGGCGGCCCGCAACAGCCTGCTGCGGGAGATGAGACACCTGGCCCACCACGATCACCTGACCGGTGCGCTGAACCGGGCCGGCTTCTGGTCGGCCGCCAACGAACTGCTCCAGCACCTCACGGTGCAGCGCTACCCTGTGGCGGTCTGCATGCTGGACATCGATCATTTCAAACGCATCAATGATCGGCACGGTCACGAAGAGGGGGACAACCAGTTGAGCGGCTTCGCGGCCCGGGTGCGCGACCAGCTTCGACCGGGGGACCTCTTCTGTCGCCTGGGGGGAGAGGAATTCGTGGCCATCTTGCCCGGCCTCAGCGAGGAGCAGGCCATGGCGGTGGCCGAGCGGCTGCGAAAAATCGTCGCGCAGCCAGGGGAAGAAAAGGGAGCCGAGCCCGCCGTCTGCATCACGGTCAGCATCGGTATCGCCTCCCAGAGAGAGGGCCCCTTCAATCTGGACGAGCTGCTCTCTCGCGCCGATCAGGCGCTCTATCAGGCCAAGCACAATGGCCGCAACCGGGTGGAACGCTACTCGGCCGAGCAGGCTTCCCCCAGCGTCGGGCAATCTTGCGGCACCTGAATGGCGTGGCTCTTGTCGTCATCATCCGGCCTCTGCCGGCTGCGGGGCGGGCAGATGAAGATGGAGCCCGTCCGATGCCACCTCGATCCCGCGCCAGTCCCGCAGCCAGCCCTTGAGCCTGTCGTCATACCGCCTTGTTCCCCCCATCTGCACCACCTGGCAACCCGCCTGCAGGGCGCTGGCGATGCCCGCTGGCGCATCCTCGAACACCAGGCAATCGGCCGGAGCCAGTCCCAACCGGCTGGCAGCCAGCAAATAAGGCTCGGGATCCGGCTTGCCCCGTACCACATCCCCGGCGCACACCAGGAGACGGGGCAGCGGCAATCCGGCGTGCAGCAGCCGGTGCTCTGCCACCCTCCGGCTTGCGGAGGTCACCAGCGCCCAGCGCGTCGGCGGCAGCTGTTCGAGCAGTCGCCGGGCACCGTCCAGGGGCATCGGCGCCGCAGCGTATTCCATCTCCAGATCGTCGAGCAGGGCCACCTCCACCGCCATGTCCAGCTGGGGAGCCAGGGCCCCTATCACCTCCCGTGAGCGCACGCCGTGACACATGGCGAGCACGGGAACGGGATCCAGCCCATGGTGCTGACACCAGCGCCGCCACACGACTTCCACGTCGCCGGTGGAGTGGACCAGGGTCCCGTCCATGTCCAGCAGCAGGGCCGCGGCCCTCACGCGCACCGCGCTCACAGGGCTCTCCCCGCCAGCGCATCGGCGAAGACCTGCCGCTGGGCAGCGGCCTCGTAACAGGCGAGCGCCTGCTCCGCATTGCTGGCCCACACCGGCAAGGGGGCGACGACGAACCCCTGCTGCAACAGGCTGGTCAGCAGCTCCCCGGTCTCCGGTGCGGCCAGCGGCTGAGCCATCACCAGGCTCCCCTTGATCAAGAACAGATAGCGTTCGCTCGACATGACATGACTCCTTGTGGCTGAACAGCGGGCAAGCAGGCCCGTTTCGAGACCATTAGAACAAGGAGATTAGATAATTTATAATCAATAAATCGCCACATTGAATAACCAAATGGAATGAGATTCGACCTGAGACAATTGCAGGCCTTCGTCATGCTGGCCGAGAGTGCCAACTACCGGGAGGCGGCCAGCCGGCTTTTTGTGACGCAACCGGCCCTGACCAAGCAGATCCAGGGGCTGGAGCAGGCCCTCGGCAGCACCCTGTTCAACCGGGGCCGCCACGGGGCCGAGCTGACAGCCATCGGCCTCCAGTTGCTGCCCCAGGCCAAGGCTCTGGTGGATCACGGCAAGGGATTCGAGCGGCATGCCCTGGCGCTGGCAAGCGGTGCCGCCGGACGCCTCAATATCGGGTTCGGGCTCTCCAGCTTCGCACTGGCCCCCTCCCTGGTGGCCCGTTTCAAACAGCAGGCCCCCGACGTGCTGGTTCACCTGCGGGACACCACCTCCGCCATCCAGCAGGAGCACTTGCTGGCGGGTCGGCTGCAACTGGGCTTCATGCGACGGCCTGATGCGCCACAACTGAGGGAACACAGGTTGCTGACGGACAGACTGGTCCTGGCCGTCCCCACCCAGGTGGTAGGGCCGGACTTCGACCTGGAGCGGGCGCTGATCCGCGATCCCTTGCTGCAGATGGTGGGCCATCGCTGCCCGGGCCTCAGCCAGCAGATCGCCCGCTTCCTCGGTGCCAACCGGCTGACCGGTCTCATCCAGGAGGCGGAAGACATCCAGACCCTGGTCGCCCTGGTGGCCGCCGGTATCGGCAACGCCATCCTGCCGCGCAGCGTGGGATTCATCGCGGGCAAGGAGGTGACCCTCTACCCCCTCTCCGGCCCCTGGTCGGAATGGGAAATCAGCCTGGTGTGGAACCCGGAATTTGCCGATCCCATCCGGGATCGCTTCCTCGCCATGGTGAGAGAAACGCACCCCGAGCCCGCATGAGGTGCATGAGATGCCTGCAGGAGAGGATGGCCGGGCTCAGTCCCGCTCCGCCAGCTCCGCGACCTTGATGATCTCGGCAATGCGACCGAGCATGCGCAGGGAAGCCTGGTGTTCTGCGGCATCCGCCGCCGCGCAGGCATCCTCCAGGATGGTGATGGCGTAGTCCCGATCGTGGCCATCTCGCACCGCCCCCTGAATGGCCCAGCTGGTGCTCACGCCGCACACATAGAGATGCTCGATGCGATTGGCCCGTAGCGCAGGCTCCAGCGCCGTGCCGTAGAAGGGGCTGACCCTGGGTTTGGTCAGCACCAGATCCCCGGGTTGCACATCGAGATCCGGATGAAAGTCGGTGCCGCTGTCCGCCAGGGAGAGGGCCCCGAACTGCCGGGCACGGCCAAACATGGGGGAGCCCTTGGGTTGCAGCAGATAGCCCTCGTCAAACCCCACCTTGATGAGCACCACCAGCCAGCCGTGAGCGCGGGCATGAGCGAGCGCCTGATTGGCGTGCGCAATGGCGTCCTGCTCGATCACCTGGGCCGCCGAGGCGGCGATGCGCCCGTCCGGGTGGGCGATGTCGTTGATGAAATCGATCACCAGCAATGCCTTGTTCATGGTGTGCTCCCCCCTTGCCTGAGGCCGTTTTGCCCCTGCGCCGCCAGGATCACTCCTCGCGGCCATATAAAAACCGGCTGGCACCATCACACGGATTGATATGCCATCCGATTGGCACCTGGCAGTGCCACGCACTGCCTCATACCAGCCCAAGCGCATAGCGTAGCGCCATCTCCTTGAGGGGGCCCGCCTTGTCCGCCAGATTCAGCGCCAGGTTGCGGGCAAGCCTGAGGGGGCCTATCTCGTTGCTGAAGACCCCGTAGAAGAGATCCATCCCCGACTGCATCAGCAGGTTGTCAGGGCGGCGTCGCCCCTCGTAACGCCCGGCCAGCGCCAGCTCGTGCCACTGCGCCCCCGCCTTGCCGAGCAACCCGGCCCAGCAGGCCACGTCCTTGAAACCGAGGTTCACCCCCTGCCCCGCCAGCGGATTGATGGTGTGGGCCGCATCCCCGAGCAGCACCACTCGCCCGGCGTGATAGTCGTTGGCATGGCGGCGCACCAGGGGGAAGCTCCCCTTGGCCGTCACGGTGAAACCGCCAAGGCGGCTCGGGAAGTGGCGGCGCACCTCGACGGCCAGGGCCTCGTTGCTCATGGCGGCCAGCGCCCGGATGCGGGCCGGGCTGTCATACCAGACCAGGGAGCCATGGCAGCCCGGCAGCGGCAGGAAGGCCCGCGGGCCGCTCGGGGTGAACTGCTGCCAGGTGATGTCTTCCTGGGCAAAATCGGTGTCGATGTTGATCAGCATGCAATGCTGGCGGTACTCGAAACGCGACACCCCGATACCGGCCAATCGCCGGGTGTGGGATTCGGCACCATCACAGGCCAGCACCCAGCGCGCCTGCAGCTCGGTGCCGTCATCCAGGGTCAGCACCGCGTCATCCGCACTCTGGCGCAGGCTCGTCACCGCCGCCGGGGTATGGGTCTGGATGGTCGGGAAATCCTCCATCCTTTTCAGCAGGGCGAGCTGGATCAGCCGGTTCTCGATGATGTAGCCGAGCTGGGGCAGCCCGAGATCCACCGCGTCGAAGCGGGTAGCGAAGCCGTCCAGCTCCCAGGTCTCCAGCCGGCGATAGGGGCACAGCCGCATCTGCTGCAGATATTGCCAGGCACCGGCCCGGGTCAGCAGCGCCACCGAGGCCTGACTGATGGCGGAAACCCGCAGATCCAGCGGCTGCTCCGGGGCATAGGGCTCGGGCAACCGGGTCTCGATGACCCGCACCGAGAGCCCCTCTGCCGCCAGCAGGCAGGCGGTGGCGGCGCCCACCATGCCGGCGCCGACGATGGAGATATCACACTGTTCCATAACTTGATTCCTGCAAGGAGTCCCCGCGATAAGGGGCAAGGGCCGAACCGAATGGGGCATGATAACGCAAGGAGGCGGCAGAAACAGTGAGGGGGATGCGCAATTGCCGACGACAAGCCGGCCCTGATGGCGACGGGCGGCCCCAGACTGGTCAGCACCGGGATTGCGGAGTAAAATGGCCGGTCCTTTGACCCTGCCGATTTCAAAACCAGTCACGAGAAGCAATGAGCAAGAAACTTCATATCAAGACCTGGGGCTGCCAGATGAACGAGTACGACTCGTCCAAGATGGCGGACCTGCTGGATGCCAGCAATGGCTACACGCTTACCGAGGAGCCGGAAGAGGCAGATGTGCTGCTGCTCAACACCTGTTCCATCCGCGAGAAGGCCCAGGAGAAGGTGTTCCACCAGCTCGGTCGCTGGAAGAAGCTCAAGGCGAAAAAACCGGGGCTGGTGATCGGGGTGGGCGGCTGTGTCGCCTCCCAGGAAGGGGAAAACCTGCGCAGCCGCGCCCCCTATGTGGACATCGTCTTCGGACCCCAGACCCTGCACCGCCTGCCGACCATGATCAAGCAGGTGCAGGAGGGGCGCGGTGCCCAGGTGGACATCGCCTTCCCCGAGATCGAGAAGTTCGACAACCTGCCCGAACCCCGTGCCGAGGGGGCGACCGCCTTCGTTTCCATCATGGAAGGCTGCTCCAAGTACTGCTCCTTCTGCGTGGTGCCCTACACCCGTGGCGAGGAGGTGAGCCGGCCGCTGGATGACGTGCTCTATGAAATCGCCCAGCTCGCCCAGCAAGGGGTGCGCGAAGTGAACCTGCTCGGCCAGAACGTCAACGCCTACCGGGGGCCGACCTTCGACGGGGAGGTCTGCACCTTCGCCGAACTGCTGCGCCTGGTGGCTGCCATCGACGGCATCGACCGCATTCGCTACACCACCAGCCACCCGGTCGAGTTCACCGACGACATCATCGAGGTCTATCGTGATACCCCCGAGGTGGTCAGCTTCCTGCACTTGCCCATCCAGAGCGGCTCGGATCGCATCCTGACCATGATGAAGCGCCCGCACACCGTGCTGGAGTACAAGTCCAAGATCCGCCGCCTGCGCGCCGTGCGTCCCGACATCACCATGAGCTCCGACTTCATCGTCGGCTTCCCGAACGAGACGGACGAAGATTTCGAGGCCACCATGAAACTCATCGAGGAGATCAACTTCGACATGAGCTTCAGCTTCATCTACAGCCCGCGCCCCGGCACCCCGGCCGCAGACCTGCCCGATGACGTTGACATGGAAGTGAAGAAGGCCCGTCTGACCCGACTGCAAAACCGCATCAATCACCAGTCCATGCTCATCGGCCGCGCCATGCTGGGCTCGGTGCAGCGCATCCTGGTGGAGGGGCCCTCCAAGATGGATCCCATGCAGCTCAGTGGCCGCACCGAGAACAACCGGGTGGTCAACTTCGAGGGGCCGCACCGCCTCATCGGCGGCTTCGCCGACGTGGAGATCACCGACGTACGCCCCTACTCCCTGCGCGGCCGCTTCATCCGCGGCGAGGACGAAATGAACCTGCGCATCGCCACGGCTCCGAGCGAGATCCTCGCCCGTCGTCCTGACAACGTGCCCGATGATCTGGGCGTTGCGGCCTTCAGACCCCATTGATGACTCTCTCCCCCGCCCCCTGGCGGGGGAACAACCGATAAGAGGACACCTTGAGCCGACACATCTCCACCCTGAATCTGCACCTTGAACCCGCCGACAACCAGCGCCTCGCCAGCCTGTGCGGACCCTTTGACGACAACCTCAAGCAGCTGGAGCGCCGTCTCGGCATCGAGATAAGCTACCGGGACAACCACTTCCAAGTGATCGGCAAGCAGGCCCAGGTGGAGGCGGCTGCCGTCATCCTCAAGCACCTCTATGTGGAAACCCAGCCCCTCAAGGGGAGCAAGGTGAGCGACATCACCCCCGAGATGGTGCACCTGGCGGTGCAGGAGTCCCGCGTGCTGGAGCAGGACGACGAACCCGCCCCTTCCCTGCCCTACGGCAAGGAGGTCACGGTCAAGACCAAGCGCGGTCTCATCAAGCCCCGCAGCCCGAACCAGGCCCAGTACATCGCCAATATCGTGCGCCACGACATCAGCTTCGGCATAGGCCCGGCAGGGACCGGCAAGACCTATCTCGCCGTGGCCGCCGCCGTGGATGCCCTGGAGCGCCAGGAGATCCGCCGCATCCTGCTGACCCGCCCGGCGGTGGAAGCCGGTGAGAAGCTCGGCTTCCTGCCCGGCGATCTTTCCCAGAAGGTGGACCCCTACCTGCGCCCCCTCTACGACGCCCTGTTCGAGATGCTGGGCTTCGAGCGGGTGGAGAAGCTGATGGAGCGCAACGTCATCGAGGTGGCGCCGCTTGCCTACATGCGAGGCAGAACCTTGAATGACGCCTTTATCATCCTGGACGAGGCCCAGAACACCACCACGGAACAGATGAAGATGTTCCTGACCCGCATCGGCTTCAACTCCAAGGCAGTGGTGACCGGCGACATCACCCAGGTGGACCTGCCCCGCAGCACCAAATCCGGTCTGCGCCACGCCCTGGAGGTGTTGCAGGGGGTCGATGGCCTCTCCTTCAACTTCTTCGAGTCCAAGGACGTGGTGCGTCATCCCGTGGTGGCCCGCATCGTGCAGGCCTACGAGGCATTCGATGCCCAGCAGGCGGCCGAGAAGAGCGCAGCCACTCCCCGAAACGAGAACACCAGCAAAGAGAGTGTCCAATGAGCGTGACCCTGGATCTGCAACTGGCCTGCGCCAGCCCGGACGGCCTGCCGACCGAGGCCCAGCTGCAAGGCTGGCTCGACGGCACCATTCTGGGCTTCCAGCCCGAGGCCGAGGTGACGGTGCGCCTGGTGGACGAGGCGGAGAGCCGCGAGCTCAACCACACCTATCGCGGCAAGGACAAACCCACCAACGTGCTCTCCTTCCCCTTCGAGGCGCCACCGGGTCTCGAGCTGCCCCTGCTCGGGGATCTGGTGATCTGCCGCCAGGTGGTCGAGGCCGAAGCCGTCGAACAGGGCAAGCCCCTGATGGCCCACTGGGCTCACATGGTTGTGCATGGCAGTCTGCATCTGCTAGGTTATGACCATATCGAGGACGAGGAAGCCGAAGAGATGGAGCAGCTCGAGCGCGACATCATGCAGGAACTGGGCTTCGCCGATCCTTATCTGAACGACGAAGAGTAACGAACCGGATGGTCATCGTCTTGAAACAGCCGATGCCCATCCTCATATAGCCACAACGATTTCAAGTGTGTTCATACGAGTAACCAAGAGAGAAAATGACCGACGATCACCCTAGTACCGGCTCGCCGAAGAAAACCTGGCTCGACAAACTCAGCCAACTCTTCCAGGGCGAGCCAAAAGACCGCAACGATTTGGTAGAGGTCATCGCCGATGCCGAAGAGCGGGACCTCATCGATCAGGACACCAAGGACATGATCGAGGGCGTGCTCGAAATTGCCGAGCTGCGCGTGCGTGACATCATGATCCCCCGCTCCCAGATGGTGACCATCGAGAAGTCCCAGCCGGTGGACGAGTTCCTGCCGGTCATCATCGAATCCGGCCACTCCCGCTTCCCGGTGATCAACGAAGACAAGGATCACGTGGAGGGCATCTTGCTCGCCAAGGATCTGTTGCCGTTCGGTTTTGGCGGCCAGCATGCCAGCGAGCCGCTCCAGCTGGAGAAGATCCTGCGTCCCACGGTGATCGTGCCGGAGAGCAAGCGGGTTGATCGCCTGCTCAAGGAGTTCCGGGAAGAGCGCTACCACATGGCCATCGTGGTGGACGAGTTTGGCGGTGTCTCTGGTCTCGTGACCATCGAGGACATTCTGGAGCTCATCGTCGGCGAGATTGACGACGAGTTCGACGACATCGAGGACGAGCCGGAAGAGATCCGCCGCATCAGCAAGCGGGTCTTCTCGGTGAGCGCGCTGACAGAGATCGAGGACTTCAACGACTTCTTCGGCACCCAGTTCAGCGATGAAGAGGTGGACACCGTCGGCGGTCTGGTGATGCACGCCTTCAGCCACCTGCCCAAGAAGGGGGAAGAGATCGAACTCGACGGCTACCTGTTCAAGGTGATGCACGCCGATCGCCGTCGCCTGCAACAGTTGCAGGTGAAGATCCCCGAGCATCATGCGGCGGCGCAGCCGGAGTCCTGATCCCGCCCAGCACCATGCACATCCCGCGCCCCTCTCGTCAGGGGCGCTTTTTTTACCTCTCTCCCGCCGCGCGACCGCCCCTGGGCCCACGCCGACCGCGAGGCTCGCCGTTGACCCGGTTTGCGGTTAAGATGTCGGCCATTGTGTTTCCATTCAGTCCAATTCGAGCCCCGATCCCCCGTGAAATCGAAACTCCTGACCAGCCTGTTTGCCATTGCCAGCGGCGCCATCGCCGTGCTGGCCTTCTCCCCTTTCGGCTACTGGCCCCTGGTGATCCCCTCCCTGCTCGGCCTTTACGCCCTGCTGGACAAGGCCACCCCCAAACAGGCAGCCTGGCGAGGCTTCGGCTACGCCATGGGCCTGTTCCTGCCCGGGCAGTGGTGGATCCATGTCAGCATGACGGAGTTTGGCGGCATTCCGCTGCCGGCCGCCTTCGTGCTGCTGGCCGGGCTCTGCGCCTATCTCTCCCTCTACCCGACCCTGGCCTGCTGGCTCTTCGCCCGCTTCTTTGCCGGCCGCCACTGGAGCCGCTGGCTGCTCGCCTTCCCGGCGCTCTGGCTGATGGCCGACTGGCTGCGGGGCTGGGTGATGACCGGCTACCCCTGGCTCTGGTTCGGCTACACCCAGATAGACGGCCCCCTCAAGGGCTTCGCTCCCCTTCTCGGGGTGCAGGGCATCACCCTCGCCCTGCTGCTCACCGCCTCCGCCCTCTGGCTGGTATGGCAGCACCGCAAGCCGGCCTGGCTGCTGCTCCCCGTCGCCCTGGTGGGCGCCGCCCAGGGGCTGATGCAGCTCAACTGGGTGACCCGGGGTGAGCCGGTCAAGGTCGCGCTGGTGCAGGGCAACATCGAGCAGTCCCTCAAGTGGGATCCGGAGGCCCTGGTGCCGACGGTGCGCAAGTATCAGGATCTCAGCCGCGAGAACCAGGATGCCGACATCATCGTCTGGCCGGAGTCCGCCATCCCGGCCATCGAGAAGGAGATGGGTACCTATCTGGAGAGCCTGGACAAGGCGATGAAGGTGAACGACACCGGCCTGCTGGCGGGGATCATCCATTACGATCTGAAACAGCAGCGCTTCTTCAATACCGTGCTCGGCATGGGGGTGCAGGATGCAGAAGGCAAGGAGTCCTACTACTACGAGCACAAGAACCGCTACTACAAGTACCATCTGCTGCCCATCGGCGAGTTCGTACCCTTTGAAGATCTGCTGCGTCCCATCGCCCCCTTCTTCAACCTCCCCATGTCCTCCTTCAGCCGGGGTGACGAGGTGCAGCCGAACCTGATCGCCAAGGGGCTCAAGTTTGCCGCCGCCATCTGTTACGAGATCATCTTCCCGGACGAGGTGCGCCGCAATGTGCAGCCGGATACCGACTTTCTGCTGACCGTCTCCAACGACGCCTGGTTCGGCACCAGCATCGGCCCCTGGCAGCACATGGAGATCGCCCGCATGCGCGCCCTCGAGCTGGCCCGCCCGCTGCTGCGCGACACCAACACCGGCATCACCATCGTCACCGAGATAGACGGCAGCATCATCGCCCAGATCCCGCAATTCGAGGCTGGAGTATTGCGTGCCGAGGTACGCCCCGCCCACGGCCAGACCCCCTATCTGCGTTTTGGCAGCTGGCCCATGTATGGCCTGGCCGCCGCCCTGCTGGGGCTGGCCCTGTGGCTGCGCCCACGTGCCCACCCCTGGGCACGCAAGGGCTAAGACCACACAACGCCGATAAACAAAAGAGGCGCCCTTGGGCGCCTCTTTTTATGGTTTGGCTTATGGCTTGGCACAGTCTGGCGGCTCAAGGAGACAGCGGCTCGCGATGATATTCATCGGCCCCACACTCCGGGCAGGTGTCAAGCTGCTCCGGGTGCAGCACGGTATGGCGCCACTCGCAGTGATCGCACACCAGCACCCCGAGTCCCACCCAGTCCCCCGCCCGGTAGACCCCCTTGTGTTCCAGCTCGTCCGCCAACTCCTGCCACTCCACCTGGGTGCGGTCGGTCACGTCTGCCAACCAGGACCAGGCGGTGTCCTTGAGCGCCAGCATGAAGGCGGACTCCTCCACCTGCTCATCCTTGCGCCCTTCGTCATAGTTGCCCAGATCCCGCTTCACATACTCGGCGATCAGCGCCAGCTCGTCCTGGGTCAGATCCCCGGCCGCCTCCAGATAGGCCTGCACCTTGGCGATCATCCGGTTGAGGCGCTCTCCCTGAAACGCTTCCGTCTCTTCCCACTGCTTCTTGAGCTGGGCGATAAAGGCTTCATACCCTTGTCGACGTTTGTCCATGGCCATCACTCCTCTGCTGAATCCCGATCGAGCCAGACCCTGACCTCGGGCTCGGCGGATACGGGCGGCGGTTGCCATTCTCACTTCGTTGCGACTCTCGCGGCTCTTGCGGCTCTGCAAATCCTCGCGGGTACCGGACCTGGCCCGAGACCGGGCGGATGCTGGCGGTTGTTGCCGCCGCAGGATATGGGTATTCTATCGGGATTTCCCAGCCGTTTTATCTATTCATTTCACAGATCCGGATGTCACCAATGCAAGAGCAATACGTTCCCCAATCCATAGAACCAGCAGTGCAGAAGCACTGGGATGCCAAGAAAACCTTCAAGGCGGTGGAGAAAGTAGACAAGGAAAAGTTCTACTGCCTCTCCATGTTCCCCTATCCGTCTGGTCGTCTACACATGGGGCACGTTCGCAACTACACCATAGGTGATGTGATCTCCCGTTATCAACGGCTCAATGGCAAGAACGTGCTGCAACCCATCGGTTGGGATGCCTTCGGCCTGCCGGCAGAAAACGCCGCCATCAAGAACAACACGGCGCCGGCCCCCTGGACCTACGAAAACATCGAATACATGAAGAACCAGCTGAAGATGCTGGGTCTGGGCTATGACTGGGATCGGGAGCTGGCCACCTGCAAGCCGGACTACTACCGCTGGGAGCAGTGGTTCTTCACCAAGCTCTACGAAAAGGGCCTGGTCTACAAGAAGACTTCCTCCGTCAACTGGTGCCCGAACGACATGACCGTACTGGCCAACGAGCAGGTAGTGGACAACTGCTGCTGGCGCTGTGACACCCCGGTGGAGCAGAAAGAGATCCCTCAGTGGTTCATCAAGATCACCGACTACGCCGAAGAGCTGCTGAACGATATCGACAATCTGGAAGGCTGGCCGGAAATGGTCAAGACCATGCAGCGCAACTGGATTGGCCGCTCCGAAGGGGTCAACATCAGCTTCAATATCGACGGTCAGGCCGAGCACCTCGAGGTCTACACCACCCGTCCGGACACCTTCATGGGTGTGACCTATGTGGGCATCGCCGCCGGTCACCCGCTGGCGCTGCAAGCAGCCCAGAACAATCCGGAGCTGGCCGCCTTCATCGAAGAGTGCAAGAGCACCAAGGTGGCCGAAGCTGAACTGGCCACCATGGAGAAGAAGGGCATGGCCACCGGCCTCTACGCCATTCACCCGCTGGATGGCCGCAAGGTGCCCGTCTGGGTCGCCAACTTCGTGCTGATGAACTACGGCACCGGCGCCGTGATGGCAGTACCGGGTCACGACCTGCGTGACCACGAATTCGCCACCAAGTACGGCCTCGAGATCAAGCCTGTCATCAAGCCGGTTGATGGCGACGTCGACGTGAGCGAAGCGGCTTATACCGAGAAGGGCGTACTGTTCAACTCCGGCGAATTCGACGGTCTCGACTTCCAGGGTGCCTTCGATGCCATCGCCAACAAGCTGGAAGGGCTCGGCAAGGGCAAGCGCACCGTCAACTACCGCCTGCGCGACTGGGGTGTCTCCCGTCAGCGCTACTGGGGCGCTCCCATCCCCATGCTGACCCTGGCGGACGGTACCGTGGTGCCGACCCCGGAAGATCAACTGCCGG
Source organism: Aeromonas sp. s10 (assembly GCF_040907975.1). Classification (NCBI taxonomy): domain Bacteria; kingdom Pseudomonadati; phylum Pseudomonadota; class Gammaproteobacteria; order Aeromonadales; family Aeromonadaceae; genus Aeromonas; species Aeromonas sp. s10. The sequence continues at coordinate 81,367 of NZ_JBFOCV010000041.1, forward strand.
TACTGCTGCCGGAAGACGTGGTGATGGACGGTATCCAGAGCCCCATCAAGGCCGACGCCGAGTGGGCCAAGACCACGTATAACGGCCAGGAAGCGTTCCGCGAGACCGATACCTTCGACACCTTCATGGAGTCCTCCTGGTACTACGCCCGCTACTGCTCCCCGGACTACGACAAGGGCATGCTGGATCCGGCGGCTGCCAACCACTGGCTGCCGGTGGATCAATACATCGGCGGCATCGAGCACGCCTGTATGCACCTGCTCTATGCCCGCTTCTTCCACAAGCTGCTGCGTGATGCGGGCCTCGTGAACAGCGACGAGCCGTTCAAGCGCCTGCTCTGCCAGGGCATGGTGCTGGCCGACGCCTTCTACTACAAGGATGAGAAGGGCGGCAACGTCTGGGTCAGCCCCCTCGACGTCAAGGTTGAGCGCGACGACAAGGGCCGCATCACCAAGGCTGTCGACCTTGAGGGTCGTGAAGTGATGCACTCCGGCATGACCAAGATGTCCAAGTCCAAGAACAACGGCATCGACCCGCAGCTGATGGTGGAGCGTTACGGCGCCGATACCGTCCGTCTGTTCATGATGTTCGCCTCTCCGGCCGAGATGACCCTGGAGTGGTCCGACTCCGGCGTGGAAGGTGCCCAGCGCTTCCTGCGTCGCCTGTGGCGCATCACCTTCGAGCACGTATCCGGTGGCGCCGTTGCCGCACTGGACGTCGCCGCCCTCACCAGCGACCAGAAAGCCGTGCGCCGCGAGCTGCACAAGACCATCGCCAAGGTGAGCGACGATGTGGGTCGCCGTCAGACCTTCAACACCGCCATCGCCGCCATCATGGAGCTGATGAACAACCTGGCAAAACTGGGCAGTGACGCTCAGGATCGCGCCCTGATGCAGGAAGCGCTGGAAGCGGTCGTGGTCATGCTCTACCCCATCACCCCGCACATCGGCTTCGAGCTGTGGAAGATGCTGGGCAAGGAAGGGGACATCGATGTCGCGGCCTGGCCGGTGGCTGACGAAGCGGCCATGGTCGAGACCGAGAAGCTGGTGGTGGTGCAGATCAACGGCAAGATGCGCGGCAAACTGACCGTACCGGCCGAGATAAGCCAGGCCGACGTCGAGAAGCTGGCCATGGCCGATGCGTCCGTACAGAAGTTCACTGACGGTCTGACCGTGCGCAAAGTCGTGTACGTGCCGGGCAAGCTGCTCAACATCGTGGCCAACTGATGACGCCTCCCCTGGCGGCGGCCGACGGTCCGGGCCAGGGGCTGACGACACACGGATGATGACGGCGGGCCCTGCGCCCGCCGCTCTTCCCTTCATGCAAAGAGGATTTTTTATGGGCACCATCTTCACGCGCTGGATGGCCATCGTGCTGGCAGGACTGCTGCTGCAGGCCTGCGGTTTTCAGATGCGGGGCACCGCCATTCCCCCAGAGCTGATGACCATGAAAGTGGTCGGTGACAACAAGAGCGACTTCTACCGACTGGTCACCACCCGTCTCAAGGCCGCTGGCGTCGAACTCGCCGACAAGGAGGGCATCCCGGTGCTGACCCTGGCCGGGGTACGTAGCCGCAGCCAGGTCGCCTCCGTCGACTCCATCGGCCAGGACCGCGAATACCTGCTCAGTTACAGCACCCAGTTCACCGTGGTCATGCCGGGCAAACCGACCCAGGTCTTCCCCATCACCTTCAACCGCAGCTTCCTGAACAAGCCGGATGCGGCACTCGCCTCCTCCCGCGAGCAGGAGCAGCTGGGCAAGGAGATGCAGGAGCAGGCCGCCAACCTGGTTATTCGCCAGCTCAGTCAGGTCAAGTTCTGATGCGCGTATCTTGATGAGAGGGTGTTGATGAGAGTCTATCCCGAGCAGTTTGCGGATCATCTCAAGGCAGGGCTCAAGCCCTGCTATCTCATTTTTGGGGACGAGCCCCTGCTCAAACTGGAAGCTGTCGACGCCGTGCGTCAGGTGGCACGCAAACAGGGCTTCGATGAACGCCACAGCTTCGTGGTGGAACAGGGGTTGGACTGGAACCAGGTCTACGATGCCTGCCAGGCCATGAGCCTGTTCTCGGCCCGCCAGATCATCGAGCTGGAGCTGCCCGCCAAGATCGACAAGGATCTCGCCGCCCGCATCAGCGACATTGGCAAGCAGCTCCACCCCGATATGCTGCTGGTGCTCTCGGGCCCCCGCCTCAACCAGACCCAGATGAAGGCGTCCTGGTTCGACAAGCTGAGCCAGAGCGGCACCTATGTGCCGGTCAACCACCCCGAGCCCCGCTTCTTCCCGCGCTGGATGAGCGCCCGTTTTCAGCGCTTCGGCCTCAAGGCACTGCCGGATGCGGTCAACTTCATGTGCCACGCCTACGAGGGCAACCTGCTGGCCGCGAGCCAGGAGATCGAGAAGCTGACCCTGCTCTCGCCGCCCCAGCCCATCAGCGTCGCATATCTGCAAGAGACCATCATCCGCCACGCCCACTTCACCCCCTTCCAGCTCGTCGATACCCTGCTGGAAGGAAAGGTGAACCGGGCCCAGCGCATCCTGCTGGCCCTGCGCGCCGAAGGCACCGAACCCGGCATGCTGGCTTGGACCCTGTGCCGCGAACTGGAGCAGCTCACCGAGCTGGCGCTGGCCGCCCGCGCCGGACAGCCCCTGGTGGAGCATTTCAGCCGCCTGCGCATCTGGCAGAGTCGCCAGCAGCTCATCCAGCAGGCGCTGACCCGGCTTCCCTTCCCCAAGATCCGGCAGCTCTGGCAACTGATGGCCCGGCTGGACGATGCCCAGCGCCATTTCGACACCGAGCAGGCCTGGCTGATGCTGCAAACCATCGCCCTCGGCTTTCGTGACGGTACCCCGCTCCTCCTGCTGGAGACGGAATCATGCTGACACCGCCCATCGGGATCCTCGGCGGCACCTTCGATCCCATTCACATCGGCCACCTGAGGCCCGCCATCGAGGCACGGGATGCCCTGGGTCTGGCCGAGGTGCGCCTGCTCCCGAACCATATCCCGCCCCACCGGGCCAATCCGCTCTGCTCCAGCGAGCAGCGGCTCGCCATGGTCCGGCTCGCTGCAGCGGACAACCCGGGATTCGTGGTGGATGAGCGGGAGCTCAGGCGCGACACTCCCTCCTGGACTATCGACACCCTTGTCGCGTTGAGGAGCGAGCTGCCGGACACCCCGCTCTGCTTTTTGATGGGGATGGATTCCCTGATCGGCCTGCCGAGCTGGCACCGCTGGCAGGAGCTGCTCGATTACGCCCATCTGGTGGTGAGCTACCGCCCAGGCTGGCAACCGGATTATCCCGTCCAGGTTGCCGAGCTGCTGGCCCACCACCAGACCCGGGACATTCAGGATCTCCATCGCCAGCGCCACGGTCATGTCTGGCTTTGTGACAACCTGCCCGTCGAGCTGTCGGCCACACGCCTGCGTGCCCTGCTCGCGGCAGGCCAGGATCCCAAATACCTGCTGCCCAACCCGGTCGCCGACTATATCCGGCGCCACGGGCTCTACCGCTCATCGGCAACGCAGTAAACGGCGTCACGCAGGCGGGTCAGCCGACACGTCCGGGCGCACCGGGCCCGGCCCTGACTATTGCCAGGCCGGGTTGCACACTATAGTGATCGTCAAGGGGCCCCTCCCCTACGGGACGGCTCCCCGGGCGATGCTCCCTTTGCCAGGCTGGGAAACGGGAGTGACCATGATATAATCCGCCGCCCTCTGGCGCCGGAAGATAGGAGAAGACATTGCAAGGCCAAGAATTGCTCGCCTTTATCGTCGACAAGATCGATGACATGAAAGGCCGCGACATCATCACCCTCGATGTGCGCGGCAAATCCAGCATCACGGACACCATGATCATCTGCTCCGGCAACTCCAATCGTCACGTCAGTGCCATCGCCCACAACCTCGCCAGCGAGGCCCGTCATGCGGGGCTCGACCTGCTGAGCGTGGAAGGGGAACTCACCGGTGAGTGGGTGCTGGTGGACATGGGGTCGGTCATCGTCCACGTGATGCAGGATGAGTACCGCGACTTCTACCAGCTGGAAAAGCTCTGGAGCGGCGCCGCCCAGGTCAATTCGCAATAAAGGGCGACAGCGTAACCAAAGATGAAGATCCAGTTGATTGCCGTGGGCACCAAGATGCCTGCTTGGGTAGAGCATGGCTTCGAAGAGTACCGTCGCCGCTTCCCCAAAGACATGCCGTTCGAGCTGGTCGAGATCGGCGCAGGCAAGCGCGGCAAGAATGCCGACATTCCCCGCATCCTGCAAAAGGAAGGGGAAGCCATGCTGGCCGCCGCCGGCCGCTCCCGCATCGTGACCCTGGACATTCCGGGCAAGCCCTGGACCACGGAGCAGCTCGCCGTGCAACTGGAAGCCTGGAAGCTGGATGGCCGGGATGTGGCGCTGCTGGTGGGTGGCCCGGAGGGGCTTTCCCCCGAGTGCAAGGCTGCCGCGGAACAGAGCTGGTCGCTCTCGCCCCTGACCCTGCCCCATCCCCTGGTGCGGGTACTGGTGGCCGAGAGCCTCTACCGCGCCTGGAGCATCACCACCAATCACCCTTATCACAGAGAGTGACCCATGCCGACCCTGAGCATGCATTTCTCCTCTCTCACCCGCACGTCAGCCACAAGGTAACGGCATGCTGAAGAATCGCATTGAAATGCGCGATCACAGTGCCGAGGGACGTCTGTTCTTCCGGCGCACCCTGGTCGCCTACATCGGCATGGTCACCCTCATGCTGGTGCTGCTGGCTAACCTCTACTACCTGCAAGTAGAGTCTTACGAAACCTACCAGACCCGCTCCAATGACAACCGCATCCGTGTGGTGCCGGTGGCGCCGCCCCGTGGCCTCATCTACGACGCCAACGGTGTCCTGCTGGCGGAAAACCGCCCGGTCTACAGCCTGGAGATCGTGCCCGAAGAGACCGAGAACCTGGAGAAGACCGCGGACGACCTCATCACCCTGCTGGCCCTGCCGGAGGGGACCAAGGAGAAGTTCCTGGCCGAGGTCAAGCGTCAGCGCCGCTTCAAGCCCGTGCCCCTGTTCGAGAAGCTGACCGAATACCAGGTCGCCCTCTTCTCGGTCAACCAGCATAACTACCCGGGGGCCAGCATCGAGGCCTACCTCAAGCGCTACTACCCGTTCGGCGATACCCTCACCCATGCCCTGGGCTACGTGGCCAAGATCAACACCCGTGACGTGGAGCGCCTCGAGAAGGAGGAGAAGCTCGCCAACTATGCCGCCACCAAGGACATCGGCAAACAGGGGGTGGAGAAGTACTACGAGGATCAGCTGCACGGCGTGGCGGGTTATCAGGAGGTCGAGGTGAACAACCGCGGCCGGGTGGTGCGCACCCTGAAATTCCAGCCCCCCGAGCCCGGCAAGGACATCTACCTCAACATCGACATCCGCCTGCAGTTGAAGGCCCAGGAGCTGCTGGCCGGCCGCCGGGGCGCCATCGTGATGATGGAGCCCAACACCGGCGCCATCCTGGCCATGGAGTCGAGCCCGAGCTACGACCCCAACCTGTTCGTGACCGGCATCTCCAGCGCCAACTACTCGGCGCTGCTCAACGATCCCGCCCGGCCGCTGGTGAACCGAACCACCCAGGGCATCTATGCCCCCGCCTCCACCGTCAAGCCCATGATGGCGGTGATGGGGCTCAACGAGGGGGCCATCACCCCCAATTACCGCTACTTCGGCGGGCCCAGCTTCTCCATCCCGGGCACCACCAAGAAGTTCCGGGACTGGCGCCGCTGGGGCCACGGCTGGCTCGACGTCTATCGCGCCATCGAAGTGTCTGCGGACACTTATTTCTACGATCTCGCCTACCGGGTCGGCATCGACAAGATCAACAGCTACATGACCAAGTTCGGCTTCGGCCAGTACAGCGGCGTGGACCTCTATGAAGAGACCCGGGGCGTCATGCCCTCCCGGGACTGGAAGATGGCCCGCTGGCGTCAACCCTGGTATCAGGGGGACACCATCTCCATCGGCATCGGCCAGGGCTACTGGAGCGCCACCCCGATCCAGCTCGCCAAGGCCATCAGCATCCTGACCCAGAACGGTCACGACGTGACGCCGCACCTGCTCAAGAGCACCGCCTCCTCCGATGGCGTGGTCAACGCCCCCATCAACCCGAACGTGGCCATCGCCGCCAAGAGCGATACCTACTGGCAGGTGGCCAAGGACGGCATGTGGCGCGTCATCAACGGCCACGAAGGGACGGGGCGCCGCGCCTTCGCCAATACCCCCTACAAGGCGGCGGGCAAGTCCGGCACCGCCCAGGTGGTGGGCCTCAAGGAGAACCAGGTCTACAACGCGGCCACCACCAAGGTGGAGCACCGCGACAACGCCCTGTTCGTCGCCTTCGCCCCCTTCGAGGCACCCAAGGCAGTGGTCGCCCTGGTGCTGGAGAACGCCGGGGGCGGCAGCGCCATGGCGGCACCGGTCGCCCGCCACATGCTGGATGCCTATCTGCTGCCGCCGGAACCCCAGTTGCCACCGGCACCGGAAAAGCCGTCCCAACCGAGTGAGGTCGTTTCCCAATGAGTAATTCTGCCCGCCAGCAGAGCATCTGGTACAAGCTGCACATCGACCTGCCGCTGCTGCTCGGCCTGCTGACCCTGATGGCCCTCTCCATGGTGGTGCTCTACTCCGCCTCGGGCCAGGATCTCGACTCCATCGTGCGCCAGCTGGTGCGCGGCGCCCTGGCCTTCGGTCTGATGATCGGCATGGCCCAGCTGCCACCCTCCCTCTATGCCCGCTGGTCGGTGCCACTGTTTGCGGTGGTGGTGCTGCTGCTCATCGCGGTGGACGTGTTCGGCCATATCGGCAAGGGGGCCCAGCGCTGGCTCGATCTCGGCTTCATGAAGTTCCAGCCCTCCGAAGTGATGAAACTCTCCATGCCCATCATGGTGGCCGCCTGGCTCAGCCGGCACTCCCTGCCGCCGAAGTTCAGCCATGTGATGATCGCCCTGGTGATGGTGCTGCTGCCCACCCTGCTGATCGCGGCCCAACCCGATCTCGGCACCTCCATCCTGGTGGCCGCTTCCGGCTTCTTCGTCATCTTCCTGGCGGGGATCAGCTGGTGGCTCATCGGGCTCGCGGTCTTGCTCATCTGCGCCTTCATGCCGGTACTCTGGTTCTTCCTGATGCACGACTACCAGCGCCAGCGGGTGCTGATGCTGCTGGACCCGGAGAAGGACCCGCTCGGTCGCGGCTATCACATCATCCAGTCCAAGATTGCGATCGGCTCCGGCGGCGTGTTCGGCAAGGGGTGGCTGCAAGGCACCCAGTCCCAGCTCGAATTCCTGCCAGAGCGCCACACCGACTTCATCTTCGCCGTCTTCAGCGAGGAGTTCGGTCTGGTGGGAGTGGCCCTCTTGCTGGTCATCTACCTCTACATCATCAGCCGCTGCCTGTTTATCTCCATGCAGGCCCAGAACAGCTTCGAACGCCTGCTGGGGGGCGCCCTGACCCTGACCTTCTTCGTCTATGTGTTCGTCAATATGGGCATGGTAAGCGGCATCCTGCCAGTGGTAGGGGTTCCCCTGCCACTGGTGAGCTACGGCGGCACCTCCATGGTGACCCTGATGGCGGGCTTCGGCGTTCTGATGTCCATCCAGACCCACAGGCGGCTGCTCGCCTGATGCGGCTCGGCTGGCTGGCTCTATCTCTATGCACCCTGACGGCGAGTGCTGCCGTCTCGCCGGCCCGGCTCAGCCTGCTGGCCGAGCAGCAGCAGGTGCCGCTGGCAGAGTTGCAGGCCGCCGCCGCCCAGGCCAGCCTGCGCCAGGAGGTGCTGGACACCATCCGCCGCCCCTGGGAAGCCAAGCCCTGGCACCGCTACAGGCCGCTGTTCGTCACCCCGGAGCGCATCCGGGACGGAGTGGGATTCTGGCAGCGCCATGCCGCCACCCTGGCACGGGCCGAGCAGACCTACCAGGTCCCCGCCTCCCTCATCGTCGCCATCATCGGCATCGAGACCTTTTACGGTCGACAGATGGGCCGCCATCCGGTGCTCGACAGCCTTTACACCCTGGGATTCCACTACCCAGAACGGGAGGATTTCTTCGCCAAGGAGTTTGCCCAGCTGGTGCTGCTTGCCCGGGAAGAGAAGTGGCCGCTCACCAGTCTCAAGGGTTCCTATGCCGGCGCCATGGGCATGGGCCAGTTCATGCCCTCCAGCTACCGCCACTACGCGGTCGACTTCGACGGAGACGGCAAGCGGGATCTCTTCGCCAACCCGGCAGATGCCATCGGCAGCGTGGCCAACTACTTCGCCCTGCACCACTGGCGCTGGGGCGAGCCGGTGGTGGAGCCCGCCTTGATCGGATTGGCGCCAGTAGGTACCCTGCTTGCACCCGAGCCCGAGCTAAGACACCGCTGGGCAGAGCTGGCCGCTGCGGGCATAGAAGTCGCCACACCGCCGTCACCCGAGACGCCGGTAAAACTGCTGGCGATGGAGCAGGCCGAAGGACCGGAATACTGGGTCGCGCGCCACAATTTTTACGTGATCACCCGCTACAATCGCAGCCCTCTCTATGCGATGGCGGTGCATCAACTCAGTCAAGCAATCCAGGACGCTTATGCATTACAGCCACAAACTTCTTCCCCTCAGCCTGACCTTGTTGCTGGCCGCCTGTAGCAGCCAACCCGAACCCCAGCCGCTGCCCCCGGAGCCCGTCCCCCAGGAGAAGCCCCAGGTCATCGAGATCCCCCAGGCGACCGGCGCCATTCCCCGCCCCGAACCCATGAGCGAGAGCGGCAACCGGGACTACTGGATCGGAAAGCAGAAGTTTGAGGTGTGGCGCGACATCAAGCACTACAGCGAGGAAGGCACTGCCAGCTGGCTCTCCCGGGATCTGGACGGCAACAAGACTGCCAACGGCGACGTGCAGGACAGCACCCTGTTCAGCGCCGCCCATCGCAACCTGCCCCTGCCAAGCTACGTGCGGGTCACCAATCTGGACAACGGTCTGGAGACCATAGTACGCGTCAATGATCGCGGCCCCTTCGGCAGCGATCGCCTGATCGATCTCTCCCACGCCGCCGCCGCGCAGTTGGAGATGGTGGAAGGGGGTGAGGCCCGGGTGCGCCTCGAACTCATCACCGATCAGCCGGATCAGATGGTGGAGATGGTGCCCATGACCCCGATGACGCCCATGGAGCCTGCGGCGCCAGCAGCCAATTCCTTCGTGAACGAGACGCCGGCCCCCACGGCACCGGCCAAGGCCGCGCCTGCTCCTGCTCCTGCCGCCACGGCAACCACCACCGTCTCCCCCCCCAAGGCAGGTGCGACCCAGGGCAAGATGATCCAGGTGCTCGCCAGCGGCTCGCAGGCGCGGGCCGAGGCCATGGGCAAGGTGATGACCCAGCGCTATGGCGTGCCGTACCAGGTGGTGGCACATGGCGCCGTCTTCCGCGTCCTGCTCGGACCCGTGGCCAGCGACAAGCAGGCCCCTCTGCTCGAGCAGATCCGCCAGGGTGGGTTGGAGCAGGCCTTCATCGTGCCCTGATACCCGCCCCGACCTCGCGCCGGGATACGACGCGAGGTCGGGGACCATCCCATAAAATCCCGTCCAGGTCGCATCTCGGACTATGACCGACACGCACATCTGGTATAGTGGGGCCCGCTTTTTTTCAACTTGGGTACATCCCATCCAGGCACCAGGAATTTCAAGATGTCCAAATTTGCCCGCTCCGTTATTCTGGCCTCCCTGTTAAGCGCCACCGCTCAGGCCAACCAGCCTGTTCCGACCCCGGATTCGGCCCTGCCGAGTGCCCAGCCGGTCCCCACTTTGAACAGCGCCCCCATGGTGGTGCCTGCCGCGCCCGAAATCTCCGCCAAGGCCCACATCCTGATCGACTACTTCTCCGGACAGGTGCTGGCCGAGCAGAACGCCGACGAGCGTCTGCCCCCCGCCAGCCTGACCAAGATGATGACCTCCTACATCGTCGGCGACGAGTTGCACAAGGGGAACATCAAGGGCACCGACATGGTGACCATCAGCCAGAACGCCTGGTCCAAGAACTACTCCGATTCCTCCAAGATGTTCATCGAGGTGGGCAAGCAGGTCTCCGTCGATGATCTCAACAAGGGCATCATCATCCAGTCCGGCAACGACGCCTGCGTCGCCATGGCCGAGCACCTGGCAGGCAGCACCGACTCCTTCGCCAGCCTGATGAACGCCTGGGCCGCCAAGCTCGGCATGAAGGACTCCCAGTTCAAGAACCCCCACGGCCTGGATGAAGAGGGCCACTACAGTACCGCCCGCGACATGGCCCGCCTGGGTCAGGCCCTGATCCACGATCAGCCGGAGGAGTACAAGATCTACTCCCAGAAGTCCTTCGTGTTCAACGGCATCACCCAGCACAACCGCAACCGCCTGCTGTGGGACCAATCCCTGCAGGTTGACGGCATCAAGACAGGTCACGTCAGCCAGGTCGGCTACAACCTGGTCTCTTCCGCCACCAACAACGAAGGCATGCGCCTGATCGCCGTGGTCATGGGGGCCAACAGCGAGGCCTCACGCGCTGCCGAGAGCAAGAAGCTGCTCACCTACGGCTTCCGCTTCTTCCAGAGCCTGACCCCCTACAAGGCGGGCACCGAACTGGTCACCCAGAAGATCTGGATGGGCGACAAGCCGGAAGTGAAGCTGGGGGTCGACAAGGACGTCTCCGTGCTGGTCACCCGTGGCCAGGGCAACAACCTCAAGGCGGACTTCCAGCTGGAGAGCGAGCTGAAGGCGCCCCTGGCCAAGGGCCAGCGCGTCGGCACCGTGTACCTCAAGCAAGGGGACAAGGAGATCAAGCAGGTTCCCCTGGTTGCCCTGGAAGAGGTGCAGGAAGGTGGCCTGATGAGCCGCCTGTGGGATTACCTGGTCATGCTGGTCTCCAGCTGGTTCAAGTAACAGACCCTTCCTCAAGCAGCGGCGCCAACAGGCGCCGCTGCTGTCTTTTGCGGTCTGTCCAGTCAATAACCCTGTAATCTGCAGGTTCCGCCGACTGACGATTTGTGGTAAAAAGCAGCATTTCCACGTCTTGCCGCACCGCCGGGTCTTGATCCCGAGGCGGCTCATGCCCATATAGACTGGGAACTGTCCCCTGGGGGCAGATGAGGGGACCGTTTCGGCGGCCCTCAAAGACGTAAAGATGACGCCGCGTCCCGGCGACCCAGAAAGGTGAAGTAGATGAATACCAAGTTTGATGAACTGCTGGAGTTCCCCTGCAAGTTCCCGTTCAAGGTGCTTGGCGTGGCCGATCCCGCCCTGCCCGACATGGTGGTGGAAGTGCTGCAGCAACATGCTCCCGGCACCTACAGCCCGACCGTTCAACCGAGCTCCAAGGGCAACTATCACTCGGTACGGGTGACGGTCACCGCCCAGAGCAAGGAACACATCGAGGCCATGTATACCGCCCTTGGCAAGATCGAGCTGGTTCGTTACGTCCTGTAAGTTGCCTCTCTCGCCCCGCCACCGGGGCGACTGATTATTTGCCGCCCGGTCGCAGCGGCGACCGTACCGACACCGCGCCGCCAGTGAGGAAAGATGTCACTCGAAACGCCCGCCGAGCCACAACCGTCAGCCGGCCAACTGCTCGTCAGACAGCTGGGCCGTCGCCCCTACCAGCCGGTGTGGGACGCCATGAAGGCGTTCACCGACAATCGCACCCCCGACACCCCGGACGAGTTCTGGGTGGTGGAGCATGACCCCGTCTACACCCAGGGTCAGGCCGGCAAGGCCGAACACCTGCTCGCCCCCGGCAACATCCCGGTGGTGCAGAGTGATCGCGGTGGCCAGGTGACCTATCACGGCCCGGGCCAGCTGGTGCTCTACGTGCTGGTGGATGTGCGCCGCAGCAAGCTCTCTGTACGGGAGCTGGTGACCTGCCTCGAAACCGCCATCATCAACACGCTCGCCAAAAGCAATATCGAGGCCTACGCCAAGGCCGATGCCCCGGGCGTCTACGTGAAGAGCGATCTGGGCATGGAGGCCAAGCTGGCGTCCCTGGGCTTGCGCATTCGCAAGGGGTGCTCGTTCCACGGGTTGGCTCTCAACGTCAACATGGACATGACCCCCTTCCTGCGCATCAATCCGTGCGGCTATGCGGGTATGGCCATGACCCAGACCAGCGCCCTGGGCGGCCCGCAGAGCGTCGCCGAGGCACAGTCCCTGCTGGTGACGGAGCTGGCCCGCCTGATTGGCTACCAAGAGATCACGAATACCGAAGAGGCGGCATGAGCAAGCCCATGCTGCCTGGCCATGAGGGCACAGAGATGACCCTGGTGGCTATCAACCAGACAATAACAAACACCGAGAGTGAATCATGAGCAAACCCGTTCGTATGGAGCCGGGCGTCAAGCTGCGCGATGGCGACAAGATGGCCCTGATCCCGGTGAAATTCATGCCGGATCCCAACGAGGAAGTGCTGCGCAAGCCGGACTGGATGCGGATCAAGCTGCCGCCGTCGAGCCAGAAGATCGAGCACATCAAGAGCACCCTGCGCAAAAACAAGCTGCACTCTGTGTGTGAAGAGGCTTCCTGCCCCAACCTGGCGGAGTGCTTCAACCACGGCACCGCGACCTTCATGATCATGGGCGCCATCTGTACCCGCCGCTGCCCCTTCTGCGACGTGGCCCACGGCCGTCCATTGCCGCTGGATCCGGAGGAGCCGAAGAAGCTGGCGCTGACCATCAAGGAGATGGGGCTCAAATACGTGGTGATCACCTCGGTGGACCGCGACGATCTGCGGGACGGCGGTGCCCAGCACTTCGCCGACTGCATCAAGCAGATCCGCGAGCACAGCCCGCAGACCCGCATCGAGATCCTGACCCCGGACTTCCGTGGCCGGATGGAGCAGGCGCTGGAGGTGTTCCGCGAGACCCCGCCTGACGTCTTCAACCACAACCTGGAAACCGCCCCGCGCATGTACCGGGTTGCCCGTCCGGGTGCCGACTACAAGTGGTCTCTGGAGCTGCTGCGCCGCATCAAGGAGATGCACCCCCACGTGCCGACCAAGTCCGGCGTCATGATGGGTCTGGGCGAAACCAACGAAGAGATCGTGCAGGTACTCAAGGACTTGCGCGAGCACGGCGTCAACATGCTGACCCTGGGCCAGTACCTGCAACCGAGCCGCCACCACCTGCCGGTGAAGCGTTATGTGCCGCCCGCAGAGTTCGACGAACTCAAGGATGTGGCCATGGATCTCGGCTTCAGCCACGCCGCCTGCGGTCCCTTCGTGCGTTCCTCCTACCACGCAGACCTGCAAGCCAAGGGGGAAGAGGTCAAATAAGCCTCTTTTCCTGCTGGCAGAAAAAAGAGCGCCTCTGGGCGCTCTTTTTTTTATCGCCGTCACCTCGCAGGCAGCGGTTGTCCCTTTGTGATTGGCGCCGTTCTGGCGTAACGTGGCCACTCCCCTTCTCTGGAGTGCTGTGCCGGATGCCGACTCTCACCGTTCGCCTGATCCCCCTGCGTGACGCAGACTTTCCCGCCTATCGCGACTACTTCATCGAGGATTACGCCCAGGATCTTGCCAGCAACCACGGGATGGCGCTGCCTGACGCCCACCGTCAGGCCGACGCCTCGTTGCAGCAGCTCCTGCCACTGGGTGTCGCCACCCCGGGTCATCACCTGCTCGCCATGGTACCTGAAGCCCCGAACGCGCCGGGCGAGCCTCTGGGCTATCTCTGGCACGCCATCGACGGCGCCGCCGGCACCACCTTCATCTACGACTTCTATGTGACACCGCCCCATCGTGGTCGCGGCCTCGGCAAGGCAGCCATGGCCGCCCTGGAAGCGCAGCTCGCCCCCCTAGGCATCCACCAGATCAAGCTGAGGGTGGCCCATGACAACCCGAGGGCACTGGCGCTCTATCAGGCGCTGGGCTTCACCATCACGGGCTACAACATGGCAAAGCGTCTGGATTGAGCACCTTCATTGGGCCACCACCCGGCCCATGGCTCAGAGCGAGATGCCGGAAAAGGACATGAAGCCGAGGGACATCAGCCCGGCCACGATGAAGGTAATGCCGATACCCCGCAGCCCCTCTGGCACATCCGAATACTTCATCTTCTGGCGCAATCCCGCAATGGCGACGATGGCCAGCAGCCAGCCCAGCCCTGAGCCCGCCCCGTAGACCACGGATTCGATGAAGTCGTAATCCCGCTGGGCCATGAACATCACCCCGCCGAAGATGGCGCAGTGCACCGTCAGCAACGGCAGATAGATACCGAGCGCGTGATGGAGCGCCGGGAAATGTTTGTCCAGCACCATCTCCATCACCTGCACCAGCGCCGCCAGCACCCCGATATAGACGATGAAATCGAGAAAGCCCAGATCAAACTCCCCGAGGAAGGTACTCTCGGGACGCAGGATATGGCGGTAGATCAGGTTGTTGAGGGGGATGGCGATCACCATGACCGCCAGCACCGTCATGCCCAAACCGAAGGCGGTGTTGATGTTTTTCGAGACGGCCAGAAAGGTGCACATGCCAAGGAAGAAGGCCAGCGCCAGGTTTTCCACAAAGATCGACTGGATGAAGAGATTGACGTAATAGTCCATGAATGAGTTCACCACTTGGTTGCAATAAGAGCACGTCCGCGCCCGGCCAACGGCCAATCGCGAAGATGACGTCACGGATGACGTTTACAGAGAGAGCTGGCGCAGCACCCGGTAATGACCACGGCAGCCGCCAGACTGCCGAGCAGCCCGGTCAGCGGTACTCAATGACGGGGATCAAACGGGCGGGCGCCCGGCTGGTGAACCTAGTCGCCCTGGCAGAAGCGATATTGCAGGTGGTGGCAGCGAAGCCGCCGTGTGTGCAGAGCGCCGAAGTAGTCGGGCCGCTGCCTGAGGTAGATGAGGGGCAGGAAGAACAGCAGGCCACAGAGCAGGCCGAGGATCTCGTGCTGGAACCAGGCCAGCAGCATCTGGTAGAGCTCGGCATGAGCGGCCCCTTCCAGTCGCCGTCCCTGCTCGAAACCGAGCCGCCACTGGGAGGCGGGCGGCAGGCTGACGTTGTCGGCAAGCCCCGGGTTCGCTGGCTCATGGAACAGCATCGGCCGCTCCTGCCCTTGCGTCTCCATTCCCGGCGTTGCAACGACCCCTGCCGCCGCCGCAGCGGCAAGCCAGAGAAGGCAGGCGATGGCAAGCACCATCGGCCATGACGAGGGGCGGCGAGAGGATGACAAGGGGGCTGTCCGTCAAGAAAAATTACAGGTGGAATATATCACAATACCGTCACTTATTGCATTTTCCACCATGAGATATCAGAAAGGTTGATATTAAACACCGCCCCATTCCCTAAAACCGACAAGGTTGCACCACCTTGAGAAAGCGACTTGCATCTTCCTCAAGGTGAGGGCTCACCCCTGCTGGAAGGCCTGGTGGTAGCGCACTTCACCACTGGGCATGGCAGCGCCGAACGAGCGTGTCATGAAGTACTCGGGCGGCACGCCGGGCAGCGTCAACCCCGGCTCGGACACGAAACCGAAACGGCCGTAGAAGCCGGGATCCCCCAGCACCACGCAGCCAGCCGCCCCCATCCCCTTGAGCTCGGCCAGACCCGCCTCCATCAGCCGTGACCCCAGCCCCTTGCCTTGCAGCTCGGGAGAGACGGAAATAGGACCAAGACCATACCAGTGCGGGCTGCCATCGCTGATGGTCACCGGCGAGAAGCAGAGGTGGCCGACCATCCGTCCCTCCTGCTCCGCCACCAGCGACAGGCTGAGTGCCCCAGCCTGGCGCAGGTCACGCACGATCAGCTGCTCGTTGTGATCGGTATGGGGGGCATTGAGGAACGCGGCCACGGTCAGCGCTTCAATGGCGTCGTGATCGGCGCCTGTTTCGGGCCGAATGATGATGTTCATAGGTTTTCTCCGTTTGTTATCTTGCAATGGATGGCCTGATCAGACTGTCTGCAGGCAGCAGATCACATAGCCGTAGCTGCCCAGGTGTTGGCGGTGGATGGCCACTTCCCGGCTCAGATCCTGCCAGGCTGGGTTATCCCCCAGCTCGGCACTGTGGCGCGCCAGATTGCGCTCGATGGGATCCAGATAGTTGTCCCAGGCCCTTTGCGGCAACGGGGTGTGCCACAGGCAGCGATAACCCGCCTCCTTCACCGTTTTGAGCAGGCCCGCCAGGGTCTGCATGGCGGGATAATCCCGCTGCCAGAACGCCAACGCCTCCTCTGGCGGCGTGTCTGTCAGCCACACCAGGTCGCTCAACACCAGGCAGCAGGACCGGCAAGGTACGGCCGCCATGCCTGCAAGGCGTTGGCCACCCCGATGGTGTAGGCGCTCCCCTCGGCCCAGATGAGATCGGCGGGGGCAAGATCTGCCGGCAGCGCCGCCATGTTGGCGCACAGGGTAGTGACCTGACTCAGCCCCGCCGCACTGGTGCTGCGGGCCACGGCGGCCAGCGCCTCCTCGTCCAGATCGATGGCCACTATGGTGGCGTCCGTCACCTGTGCCAGCGCCAGGGTGGCGGCGCCGCGCCCGCAACCCATGTCGAAGATCCGGCGAGGCTGGCTGGGCAGCGCGGCAAACTGCTGCTGGGTGAAAAGGCTATCACCCGGCCCCCAATAGCTCATGCCATCCAGCAGCAGCTTGAAATCCCGGATATAACGTTCATGTTCATTCATGTCTTTGCTGAGCCACTGCAGGTGGTAACGCTCTTTTTCACTGAATCCCTGCTTCATCACCCAGGCAAAGTAAGCCTGCGGGGCTTGATGCTGCAGTTGCCGCTGCCAGGCCTTGAACTCGTCGCCGGAGTGCGCACGCAAACCGGCGAGATCCGCCAGCAGATCCCGGGCGCGTTGCATCCGCGCCAGCTCTTCATCCAGCTCCCTGACCCGGGCTGCCAGCGTTGCCTGCTCCAGCTCGCCCGCCAGGCAGGCGAGGCACTGCTTGAGGCTGAGCCCGCCGGCCTGCAGGGCCTGTACCATCCGCAGCCGCTGCAGATCGTCATCGTCGTAGTGGCGATAGCCGTTGGCGCCCCTCGTGCCCGTAATCACCCCCAGCTTCTCGTAATAGAGCAGGGTGGAGCGGGCCAGGCCGCAGCGCCGGGCCAGTTCGGATATTTTCATGACAGCGACTCGCAGTGAGGTCCGTGACCCGATGAAGGGAAGCTTAAACTGTGAAGCAATAGACGGGTCAACGACAACATCCGGGTTAACACCATAAAAAAACGGCCACCCTGAGGTGGCCGTCATCGGCAGCAAAAGAAACTCACGAACGTCAGAGGCCGGCGGCCTCCAGATGCTCCACCAGCAGTTGCACGCTGCGGTTGCCGCGCCACTCGTTGACGTCGAGCCGGTAGACCAGCCGCACCCGCTTCACCGAGGCATCGGGCCAGCGCTGCAAGTCGACGCCAAAGGCGATGGCATCCACCGCGTGGCCGGAATCCGTGGTCAGCATCATCTTGAGGTGCTTCTCCCCCACCAGCCGCTGCTGCACCAGCACGAATTCCCCGTCAAACAGCGGCTCGGGGAAGGCCTGACCCCAGGGGCCGGAGGCGCGAATAAGCTCCGCCAGCTCCAGACTCAGTTCATCGGGCAGCAGCTCGCCATCGGTGAGCAGCACCCCGGTCAAGAGCTCAGGGGTCACCAGCTCGCCGATGACCGCCTCGAAGGCCCGACCGAAGGCCTCGATATTGGCCTTGGGCAGGGTCAGCCCGGCCGCCATGGCGTGGCCGCCAAACTTGCCCATCAAGCCGGGGTGGCGGGTGTCGAGCAGTTCCAGCGCATCGCGCAGATGCACCCCCGGGATGGAGCGCCCGGAGCCCTTGAGCTCGGTCTCGCTGCTCTCGGCAAACGCGATGACCGGGCGGTAGTACTTCTCCTTCACCTTGGAGGCCACCAGCCCCACCACCCCCTGATGCCACTCGTTTCGGTGCAGCACGATGCCGGAGGGCACCTCGCCGTCGCGAAAACGGATCTGCTCCAAAGTGGCGAGCGCCTCCTGCTGCATCCCCTGCTCGATCTCCTTGCGCTCCTGGTTGAGGCTGTCCATTTCGGAGGCGAGCTGGCGCGCCAGGTTGATGTCGTCACAGAGCAGGCAGGCGACCCCGAGGGACATGTCGTCGAGCCGGCCCACCGCGTTGAGGCGCGGCCCCAGCGCAAAGCCGAGATCGGCGGCGCACAGGCGACGACCGTCGCGACCCGACACATCCACCAGCGCCTGGATGCCGGGGCGACAACGGCCAGCCCGGATCCGCTGCAACCCCTGATGGACCAGGATGCGGTTGTTGCCATCGAGCGCCACCACGTCGGCCACGGTGCCGAGCGCCACCAGATCCAGGTAATCCGCCACGTTGGGGGCGCGCAGCCCCTGGCGCTCATACCAGCCGCTCTGGCGCAGATGGGTGTTGAGGGCCGCCATCAGATAGAAGGCGACCCCGACCCCGGCCAGGGACTTGGAGGGGAAGTCGCAGCCATGCTGGTTGGGGTTCACTATCGCGTCGGCGTCAGGCAGCTCCTGACCCGGCAAATGGTGATCGGTAACCAGTACCTGCATGCCTGCCGCCTTGGCCGCCGCCACCCCGGCGATGCTGGAGATGCCGTTGTCCACCGTGATCAGGAACTCGGCGCCGCGGGCCACCGCCAGCTCGACGATCTCCGGGGTGAGGCCATAGCCGAACTCGAAGCGGTTGGGCACCAGAAAATCGATGTGGTGCCCCCCCATGGCGCGCAAGGCCAGCACGCACAGCGCCGAGCTGGTGGCGCCGTCGCAGTCAAAGTCACCGACGATGAGAATGCGTTTTTGCGCCGTCAGCGCCTCGGCCAGCAGCGGCACCGCCTGCGCCATGCCGAACAGACGCTGGGGCGGCAGCAGCTGGTTGGCGCTGCGCTCCAGCAGGGCAGGGTCTTCTACCCCGCGGCTGGCGAAGATCTGGCGAAGTAGCGGGTGCAGGGTGGCGGGCAGATGGGAATCATCAACTCGCGGACGACGACGGATTTGCAGGGGCATTGATGTGATCCAGTATCTTGAGCAGTTGTTCGGGGCTCTGGTAACCGCGCACCAGGTCGCCATTGGGCAGGACCCAACTCGGTGACGCCTTGATCCCGAGCCATTGGCTCAGGCCGATATGATGGGCAAGGATCGCATTACAACCGCTCTCAGGCAAACGATCGCTGAAGTTGAGTTCGCGCAGCAGCCCGGGATCGCACCAGCTAGCCTGATCCGAGGCGGCGACAGGCGCAGGCAGCAGTTGCACGCTCACGCCCCTCGCCTGCAAGCGGGGCAACTCCTCCAGCGCGATGCGGCAAGGACCGCAGGCGAGATCGGTAAACAGGGTGAGGCGGTGGCGTTCAGGGGTGGCCTTGAGCCAGAGCCGGGCCTCCCCTATCTGGGAGAGCGCCAGCCTGCGTTGCTGCTGCTGGCTGAGCCGGGTGAGGTTTCTCATGTCGTGGGCCAGATCCAGCATGGAGCCCTGCAGCACATAGTCTCCCCTGGCATCGCTGTAGAGCAGTCCCTGGGCCGTGCCCAGCAGATAGAGGCCCGGCATGGGGGTCTCGTCCACCAGGTAGACCTGCACACCGAGGCGCTGCTCTATGGTCTGTTTCAACACATGGGGGTCCATCCCCGCGCTGGCCGCAAAAGCGCACAGCAGCATCATTCCCAGCAGTAAATATCGCATCAGCTCATTCACTTGGCATGATTTAAGGGTCTCATAAGGTAACCCAGACAATTCCCTCTCCCAAAGACCTTAATTAGTGATCGATTAATAACGTCCGCAAGAAAAAATCACGGGATGACAGGTTGCCAATCGGGCTTGAGCCCCGCAAGCTAATCAGGACGACGGGAGACATCTTTAGTCATCCCTCTGTTTTTCTGATGTTTTATTATTCAAATCGACGTGCGCTCAGGTGGCACGTCGTCCATTTATAGGGGGAAAAATGAGTCTGATTCAAGAGTTCAAGGCCTTTGCATCCAGGGGCAATGTGATCGACATGGCTGTCGGTATCATCATAGGTGCCGCCTTTGGCAAGATTGTCTCCTCCTTCGTGGGAGACGTGATCATGCCCCCCATCGGGCTGATCCTGGGGGGCGTGGATTTCAGCGATCTCGCCGTGACCCTGAAGGCCGCCGAAGGGGATGCCCCTGCCGTGGTCATCGCCTACGGCAAGTTCATCCAGACCTGTATCGACTTCCTGATCATCTCCTTCGCCATCTTCATGGGGCTCAAGGCCATCAACACCCTGAAGAAGAAGCAGGAAGAGGAAGCCGCTGCCCCGGCCGGCCCCACCAAGGATCAGGAGCTGCTGACCGAGATCCGCGACTTGCTGAAATCCCAGCAGGGGAAATAACCGTTTCCTCCCTGTCGTGTGCTGAAAAAAACCGCCTTCGGGCGGTTTTTTGTTGCAAGGCAGGTGAGGCGATCAGGCTCTGGGGTGGTGCTGGCCGTGCAGTGCCTTGAGCCGCTCGTTGGCCACGTGGGTATAGATCTGGGTTGTGGAGAGATCCGCGTGGCCCAGCAGCATCTGCACCACTCGCAGATCGGCGCCGTGATTGAGCAGGTGGGTGGCGAAGGCATGACGCAGGGTGTGGGGAGAGAGTTCCCCCCTGATGCCAGCTCTCAGGGCATAGAGCTTGATGCGGTGCCAGAAGGTCTGGCGGGTCATCATCCGGGCCCGCTTGGAGGGGAACACCACGTCCGAGCTGGTGCCACCCAGCAGCAGGGTGCGCCCCTCCCGGTAGTAGCGCTCCAGCCAGTGCACCGCCTCCTCCCCCATGGGCACCAGGCGCTCCTTGTTGCCCTTGCCCACCACTCGCACCAGCCCCTGGCGCAGGCTGACGTGTTCGGCGGTCAGCCCCACCAGCTCGGACACCCGCAGCCCGGTGGCGTAGAGCAGCTCGAGCATTGCCTTGTCCCGCAGTTCCAGCGGGTCGTCCACCAGGGGCGCTTGCAGCAGCGCCTCCACCTCGGCTTCGCTCAGATCCGATGGCAGCTTTTTGGGGAGCTTTGGCCCCTCCAGCAGCACGGTGGGATCGTCGCTGCGCAGCTTCTCGCGATTGAGGTACTGGTAGAAGCGGCGCAGGGCCGAGAGGAAACGGGCCGTGCTGCTGGCCGCGAACTGATGGTCCACCCGCCAGGCGAGGTAGTGCTGGATGTCGTCCAGCCCCGCCAGCAGCAGGGAACCGCCTTGCTCATCGAGCCAGAGGGCAAATTTTTCCAGGTCGGTGCGATAGGAGCTGACCGTGTTGTCGGAAAGCCCCCGCTCCAGCCAGAGGGCGTCGAGAAACGGCTCGATCAGGGGATGGGATTCTGCTTTGCTCATGGTGCGCCGCGCTCAGGGAAACAGGTCGCCATTGTAACGTGCCGACCCACCCGGGCCGCAAGGCAAGGCTGCACATCCCCTCAGGCGGTGAAGAGCCCGGCGCAATCTGCTAGACTGGCGCCCTCCCCCCGGGCGCCGCTGTGCCGGTCACGCCCCTTGCCGACTGCGATCAAGAGAAGAGCGATGAAGATAGGTTTGTTTTATGGCTCCACCACCTGCTACACCGAGATGGCCGCCGAGAAGATCCGCGCCCTCATCGGCCCCGAGCTGGTCGATCTCCACAACATCAAGGATGTGCCCCTCGCCCGCATGCAGGAGTACGACATCCTGATCCTGGGCATCTCCACCTGGGACTTCGGCGAGCTGCAGGAGGACTGGGAATCCCGCTGGGAAGACATCGCCGACCTGCATCTGGAGGGACGCATCATCGCCCTGTTTGGCATGGGCGATCAGCTGGGCTATGGGGAGTGGTATCAGGATGCCCTCGGCCTGCTGCACGATCAGCTGGTCCCCAAGGGAGTCAAGCTGGTGGGCTACTGGCCCAACGAGGGGTACGAGTTTGACGCCTCCAAGGCGCTCATCGACGATGGCCGCCACTTCGTCGGGCTGGCCCTCGATGACGCCAACCAGTACGACCAGACCGAGTCCCGTATCGAGCAGTGGGTCGACCAGATCCTGAACGAGATCCACGAACTGCTCTGATCCTGATCGCCTGGATGTTCGACGACGCCAGCCAATGGACGACCAGACCGACCCCGCATCGAGCAGTGGGTCGACCAGATATCAAGCGAGCGCCATGAGCGGCGCCAACCTCCCCTGTCGGTAGCCTGCGCTCGGGCTGCCGGGCGCATAAATCGCACCGATTTTCTCGTTCGGTATCATCGGCTGACGCTATAGCGACTTTTTGCTTCTGGTCTGCAACAATGAGGTCGACACCCCATAACAACACAACGCCGGGTGTCGGAAGCAAACGGACAGACCAGAAAAGGATATTCTATGACTTCATTCTCCCTGTTGGCCCCCGCCATCGCCCGCGACGTGCTCGATCACGCGCTGGCGCTGGGTGCCGACTTCGCCGAGCTGTTTGTGGAGCGCAAGCGCCGCAGCCAGCTCAGCCTGCTCTCCAGCCAGATAGAGAACATCAGCGGTGGTCTCGACTTCGGTATCGGCGTTCGCCTGTGCTACGGCCACAAGGTGCTCTACGGCTACACCAACCTGGCCGATCGCAACGAGCTCTTGCGCATCGTTACCCTGCTGGCGGCCAAGGACAGGCGTGACCCCGTGGTCACCGCCACCGCCTTTGACTTCACCCGCCTGACCGACCGCAACCCGATCGCTCTGCCGCTGTCGGCCGACAAGCTGCTGGAGCAGAAGATCGCCTACCTGCATGCCATGGACGCTGCGGCCCGCGCCGAGAGCGACAAGGTGAGCCAGTTCTCGGGCAACGTGCTCGGCTGGGAGCAGGAGGTGGAGATCTTCAACAGCGAAGGGGTCCAGGTGAGCGATCGCCGCCACTACAACCGCATCATGGCCCAGACCATCGCCCTGGACGGGGGCGAGCAGAGCGTAGGTTATGAAGCCCCCGGTGCCATGAAGGGATGGGAACATGCCGAGAGCATCGATCCCCGCGAGCTGGCTCTCACCGCCACCCGCCAGGCACTGGTGAAGCTGGGAGCCGCCCCCTGCCCGAGCGGCAAGCTGCCGGTCATCATGGAGAGCGGCTTTGGCGGCGTCATCTTCCACGAGGCGTGCGGTCACCTGCTGGAGACCACCTCGGTGGCCAAAAAGGCATCCGTGTTCCACGACAAGATGGGTCAGCTCATCGCCAACCCGGCGGTCAGCGCGGTGGACGAGGGCTTGCAGGGCAACGCCTGGGGCTCCATCAACGTCGATGACGAGGGGATGGCGACCCAGCACACCCAGCTCATCAAGGACGGCGTGCTGACCGGCTTCCTGGTGGACAGAATGGGGGCCCTTCGCACCGGCTACGCCCGCACCGGTTCCGGGCGCCGGGAATCCTACAAGTTCGCCCCCGCCTCCCGCATGCGCAACACCTATATCGAACCGGGCAACCACAGCCTCGACGACATGCTGGCAACCGTGGAGCACGGCATCTATGCCAAGCGGATGGGGGGGGGCTCTGTGCAGCCCGGTACCGGCGAGTTCAACTTCAACGTGCAGGAGGCCTACCTCATCGAGGGGGGCAGGATCACCCGACCCCTCAAGTCAGCCACCCTGATCGGCACCGGCCCGCAGGTATTGAAGGAGATCTCCATGGTGGGGCGCGATCTGGCCCTCTCCGCCGGCATGTGCGGCTCGGTCTCGGGATCCATTCCCGCCTCGGTCGGCCAGCCGCCGCTCAAGGTTGACAATATCCTGGTCGGAGGGAACGCCTGATGAACATCCATGACACTCTGTGCGGTTCCATCTCCCGCCTCATTCGCGTTTCAGTCGGCCAGCCACCGCTCAAGGTTGACAATATCCTGGTCGGAGGGAACGCCTGATGAGCCAGCTCGACATGAACCAACTGCTTGCCCGTCTGCTTGACCAGGTCGCCGATCTGGGTGCCGAGGCGGACGTCATCGCCAATCAGGAGAAGGCCTTCTCCCTCAAGGCCGACAAGGGCGAACTCAGTGAATACAAGGTCACCAGCAGCCAGCAGATCGGCATTCGCCTCATCAAGGAAGGCCGGGTCGGCATCGCCTATTCCGAGTCCCTCGACGCGTCGGCCCTGGACGCCATGGTGCAGGATGCGCTCGATGCGAGCCGCTTCGCCAAGGTGGACCCGGATCAGCGCATCACAGTGCAGCAGAGCAGGCTCATCACCGACTGCGCCGAGATACATCAGGCCGACACCACGGCGGTGGAAGAGAAGATTGCCCTGACCCTGCGCCTCGAGTCCGACATGCTGGCCCTGCCGGACGTGACCGGCGCCCCCTACAACGGCTTCTGCGAGGGGGAGAGCCGCCTCTGGCTTGCCAACAGCCAGGGCAGCCTCTGCGAACATCAGGAATTCAGCGTCGGCTGCCACAGCTCCGCTCTCATCGAGCGGGAGGGCCGCCAGTCCATGCACTACCAGGGACAGTACGCACGGCGCTTCGACGAGTTGGAGAGCCAGCCTCTCATCCGCCAGATCCACGCCGTGGCCGATGGCCTGCTGATGGGTGAGGCGGTGCCGAGCGGTCGCTACAGCGTCATCTTCAGCACCCACTGCTTTGCCAGCCTGTTTGGCTGCTTCCAGTCCGCCCTGTCTGGCAAGTGGGCCCAGCAGGGGATCAACCCCTGGCGCGACAAGTTGGGCCAAAGCGTGGCGTCTCGCTGGCTCACCCTGGAGAGCCGTGCCTATATGCCGGGGGGCATGAAGATCAAGACGTTTGACGGCGAAGGAGCCGCCACCTCGGATCTCCTGCTCATCGGCGAGGGGGAGCTCAAGACCCTGCTGCACAACAGCGCCACCGCCCGCCACTTCGGCGTGACGAGCAACGGTGCAGCCGCCCGCAGTGCCCGTAGTGCCCTGGACGTGGCCCCTCGTCACCTGGTGTTCGGGCTCGGCCCCCACGGCGAGGCCGAGGTACAAAGCGGTGAGTACCTGGAGCTGGTCAAGCTGGACGGCCTGCATTCCGGGGCCGATGCGGTAAGCGGTGACTTCTCGTTCGGCGCCTCCGGCTTCCTCTGCCGAAATGGCGAGCGAGTGGCGCCGGTACGCGGCATCACGGTGGCGGGCAACTTCTATCGTCTGCTCGGGGAGCTGGAAGCGGTCGGCAACCAGCTGCACCACGACGATGGCAAGGACTTCTATGCCCCGCTGATCCGCTTTGGCGGGCTCAGCATTGCCGGCAAATAAGAGGGGGAGCCTTACTCGGCTCTTCCCCCTTCAAGCGGCGCCATCAGGCGCCGCTTTTTTTATCCATGGCGCCCCCAGACGGCCACTTCTAACCTCAAAGAGCCACCGACCGCGTTGGCCGGGAACTCTGGAGAATACGACGATGGACAACACCCTGGTCTGGGCCGATATTCCGACACGGGATCTGGATCGCGCCATGGACTTTTACTCGGCCCTGCTCGATGTGCAGGTCACCCCCATCCAGGAAGAGACCATGCGCTTTGCCATGCTGCGCCACGACGGCAGCAACGCGGCGGCCTGTCTCGGCCCCATGGACAAATATCACCAGCCCGGCGGTGCCGGTCCCCTCATCTATCTCTCCCTCGGTGACAGGCTGCAGGAGGCAGAGCTGCTGGTCCCCCGGCTCGGCGGGCGGGTGCTCGAACCCCTGCACAGCATCGGCAGTGGTCATGGATCCCGGGTCATCATCGAGGATACCGAAGGCAACTGGCTGGCCCTCTATGCCCCACCGACCACCTGAGGAAGATGAAAGCTTCCTCGGGATACCCTCTGCCTGGTCACTCGCAGCCGGCCATAGCAAGGGCAATCCCTGGGTTGCCCTGTTTTGTCATTTAACCCACCAGAGTCGGGCTGCGTTGCAGCCACTCAAATAACACTCACATTCTCACTGACCGGGTCGATATTGGCAGTACAGGCCATGAAAAGTGGTTTCTACCTGCGAGCAAGACAATTTGGAGGTCTGCATGAAGCCAATCGTAGTAGCACTCACCTGCGCCAGCTTGGGTATATCGATGGCACAGGCGAGGTCGGCAACCAGTACTGGGCACATTACCTTCAGCGGAGCAATCGTTGAAGATGCCTGCCACATCAAGCAGCAACAGGATCGGGTGCAGGTCACCTGTCTCTCGGGTCCACAGCAAACGACAGATACCCTCAATCTGAGACAGTTGGCACAACAGTCGCCACAGCGTCTCGCCACCAACCAGGTTTCCTATCGGTGGATTGACTCGCGCCAAACCATGGCGATTATCACAATCAGCTACGAATGAACCTCACCAATCCCAGAAACAACAACGGCGACCTGATGGTCGCCGTTGTTGTTTAACTGCACTTGCCGGCCATTACGCCTCTGGATTGAGGCGGGTCGGGATGCCGGTACGCTGTTCCAGCACCTGCTTGACCACGTTGGAATCGCTGTCAGCATGGGCGATGAAGCGGGTGGTAGCCGGGGTCATGGGCAGCGGCACGGAGGCGGTGGAGTTGAACTCTTCCTCGGTGCGCGACAGCGGCTCGTGCACTTCCATGTAGCGACCGCCATCCGGCTCGACCGTGGTCTTGACCGGCTGGTTGACGAACTGGACGCGGGTGCCGACCGGCACGTGATCGAACAGGTACTTGATGTCATCGGCGCGCAGGCGCACGCAGCCGCTGCTCACCCGCAAACCGATACCGAAGGTGGCGTTGGTGCCGTGGATGGCGTACAGGTTGCCGATGTAGAGCGCGTGCAGGCCCATGGGGTTGTCCGGGCCGGCCGGCCAGACCGCGGGCAGGGTCTTGCCCTGGGCGGCGTAGCGGCGACGGATATTCTCGGTCGGGGTCCAGGTCGGGTTGGCACGCTTGCGTTCAACCTTGGTGATCCAGTTCTCCGGGGTGTTGACCCCGAGCTGGCCGATGCCGATGGGCAGCACATGCACTACGTTCTTGCCCTTCGGGTAGTAGTAGAGACGCATCTCCGCCACGTTGATGACGATCCCTTCGCGGGGAGCGTTGGGCAGGATCAGCTGATGGGGAATGATCAGCGTGCTGCCCGCCTTGGGCAGGTAGGGGTCGACGCCCGGGTTGGCTTCCATGATGTTGGTCAGACCCAGCTGGAAGTCGGAGGCGATCTGCTCCAGCGGACGGTTGTCTGCGGGCACCACGTATTCCTGGTTCTCACCGATCAGGCGGCTGTTGGCTGCAGGCAGCTGGTATTCAACGGCGGCGGCCTGCTGGCTGACCAGCGCCAGCGTACATAAAAGAGCCGAAGCGGCAATGCGAAGGGGATTCATAAAATTCCTGTATGGTTTCCTGTTCCTGTGGGCCTTTGCCCTGCTCATCATCGGTCTCTTGTGGGCCCGTCACCGGGGACCAACAACCGAGCGCGCATTCTTTCCCGAGCAGGGCAAAATTTCAACTTGGAGATGGTCTTTTTCGCCGAAAAGATCCATTTCACCGCCAACTCAGGGGCATCTTTCACCCCTTGCACTCTAGCAACCCCAGTCTGAGCGTAAAATGAACATGGCGCAGGCATGCCAAGGCCGTCCCAAATTGCATGACGAGGCGGTCACGAGTACAATCTCGCACCCCGTATATCCGGAGTATCGAGTCACCTCCTGCTCCGATGTACCCCCATCGGATGGGCGTGCGTCGAAGACGGTCGCGCCACCTATGAACCCACACGACGCCATCAGGTGGCGCCGTCCTGATTTGCAATCAGATAAAAGAGTCCAACATGTTCAGACCAGAATTGCTCTCCCCTGCCGGGACCCTCAAGAACATGCGCTACGCCTATGCCTATGGCGCAGACGCCGTCTATGCGGGCCAGCCGCGCTACAGCCTGCGGGTACGCAACAACGAATTCGATCACGAGAATCTGCAGCTCGGCATCAACGAGGCCCATGCCCTCGGCAAGCAGTTCTATGTGGTGGCCAACATCCAGCCCCACAACTCCAAGCTCAAGACCTTCATCCGCGACATGCGCCCCGTGGTGGATATGAAGCCGGATGCACTCATCATGTCCGACCCCGGCCTCATCATGATGATGCGCGAAGCCTTCCCGGACATGCCTATCCACCTCTCGGTGCAGGCCAACGCGGTCAACTGGGCCACGGTGAAATTCTGGCATCAGATGGGCCTGACCCGTGCCATCCTCTCCCGCGAGCTGTCTCTCGACGAGATCGAGGAGATCCGCATGCAGGTGCCGGAGATGGAGCTGGAAGTCTTCGTCCACGGGGCACTGTGCATGGCCTACTCCGGCCGCTGCCTGCTCTCCGGCTACATCAACAAGCGTGACCCCAATCAGGGCACCTGCACCAACTCCTGCCGCTGGGAATACAAGGTGCACGAGGGCAAGGAAGATGACGTGGGCCAGATCGTCCACCGCCAGGAGCCCATCGCCGTGCAAAAGGTGGATCCGACCCTGGGCGCAGGCAAGCCGACCGATGCCCTGGTGCTGCTGGAAGAGTCCAACCGCCCGGGCGAGTTCATGACCGCGTTTGAAGACGAGCACGGCACCTACATCATGAACTCCAAGGATCTGCGCGCCGTCGAGCACGTCGAGCGCCTGACCAAAATGGGCGTTCATTCGCTGAAAATCGAAGGCCGCACCAAGTCCTTCTACTACTGCGCCCGTACCGCCCAGGTCTATCGCAAGGCCATCGACGATGCGGTGGCTGGCCGTCCGTTCGATCCGACCCTGATGGGCACCCTCGAGAACCTGGCCCACCGCGGCTACACCGAGGGCTTCCTGCGCCGTCACAACCACAGCGAATACCAGAACTACGACTACGGTTACTCCGTCTCCGACACCCAGCAGTTCGTCGGCGAGATCACCGGTCGCAACGGTGACATGGTCGAGGTCGAGGTGAAGAACAAGTTCCTGCTGGGCAACAGCCTGGAGCTGATGACCCCCCAGGGCAACCTCAGCTTCAACCTGGAGCAGATGCAGAACCGCAAGGGCGAGCTCATCGACACCGCACCGGGCAACGGCCACGTGGTCTACGTGCCGGTACCCAAGGAGATCGACGTGAATTACGGCATCCTGCTGCGCAACCTCGGCGAGCGCGAGGATACCCGTCAACCTCACTCGGCGGCCTAAGATGGCACTGCTCATCACCGACAAGTGCATCAACTGTGACATGTGCGATCCGGAGTGTCCGAACCAGGCCATCACCCTGGGGAGCAAGATCTACGAGATAGACCCGGATCGCTGCACCGAATGCGTCGGCCACTATGAGAAGCCCACCTGCATCAGCGTCTGCCCTATCGACTGCATCATCTGGGATCCCGCCCATGTGGAGACCGAAGATCAGCTGATGGAAAAGTTTGTGCGGATGCACAGGCAGTAAACCTGTATCAGCGTCTGCGCCCCATGGACGGCATCCTCCGGGATCCCGTCCATAAGGTGGAAACCGAAGATCAGCTGATGGAGAAATTCGTGCGGATGCACAGGCAGTAGCTGTAGCACCTGCATCAGCGTCTGCGCCCCATGGACGGCATCCTCCGGGATCCCGTCCATAGGGTGGAAACCGAAGATCAGTTGATAGAGAAGTTCGTGCAGATGTACAGGCAGTAAGCCTGTATCAGCGTCTGCGCCCCATGGACGGCATCCTCCGGGATCCCGTCCATAGGGTGGAAACCGAAGATCAGTTGATGGAGAAGTTCGTGCGGATGCACAGGCAGTCAGCGTCTGACACTCGCGGGTGCATTATCCAGAAATAGAAAAAGCCGGGCATGCCCGGCTTTTTCTATTGCGCTGCCCTTCCCTCAGGGTTTGACCAGTTTTTGCAGCGCCTCGAGTTCGCGCTGGGCTTCCAGCAACTCGGCCTGGGACTCCTCCAGCTTGGACTGCTTCTTGGCAATCTTGTCCGGCTTGCCCGATACCCGTGCGCTCTGCAACTCGGCCAGCCGCTCTTCCACTTCTTCCCTCTGCTTGACCACCTTGCGTTGCTGCTCCTCAAGGAGCCCGGCATCGGTACAATGGGCCTCCAGGTTGCGCAGTGCCCGCTCAAGGCCGGCTACCTGCTCCTGGTTGTTGTGCGCCCTGGCGAACGCAAGCTGATCCGTCACGGCCTGCTGTCTGGCCTTGCAGCCGATGTTTTCACTACCATAGGCTTGTCCGGCCAACAACAATAAGCCTATTCCGGCGATCTTCCACATAACAACCTCTTTGTTCTGTCATACTGGATGGCCGTCCATGAGACCTGACTCCCTGTGTGAGGTCAAGACACATGGGGCCGGGCTACGACAGAGTGTGCTCTGCATCATGCCGGGCCGCTTTCACCGAGGCTACAATGGCCCTTTCAATCAGGAGAGCCACATGACCCAACACATTCTCATCATTGCCAACGGCGCCCCCTATGGCAGCGAGTCCCTGTTCAATGCCCTGCGCCTCGGCATCGCCCTCAAAGAGGAGGGAAAGGTAGACCTCAACCTCTTCCTGATGTCGGATGCCGTCACTGCTGCTCTGGCCGGGCAGGCTCCGGCCGAGGGCTACAACCTGCGCCAGATGCTGGAGATACTGCTGGCTCAGGGCACCCGGATCCGGCTTTGCAAGAGCTGCACCGATGCGCGCGGCATCACCCCGCTACCCCTTGTCGAGGGCATAGAGATAGGCACCCTCCCCTTGCTGGCTCAATGGACTCTGGCCGCCGACAAGGTGCTGACCTTCTAGCCGTCAGGGCCCGGCCCGGACCAGCGCAGTGCGCGAGGTCCGGGTACTCAGACCATAGAGCATCAGGATCACCAGGCAGAGCAGCGCCATCAGGGCGTAAAGCCAGCTCCCGCCCCAGTGGGCCAGCACCCAGCCTCCCAGCAAGGCCCCCATGGCCACCCCGAGTCCGGAGATGGAGGCCGCCCCGAAATAGCTCCCCTTCAAATGACCAGGCGCCATCTGATCGATCAGCACATTGAGCAAGGGGAAGAGGATGCACTCCCCGACGCTCAAGAGGATCACCGCCACTATCCAGTGCCACCAGATGGCGGTATCCCCCAGCGCAAACTGCAACTGGGCGCCGAGAAAGAGCGCCACCCCGAGTTGCAGCTTGCGCCGCGTGGACCAGCGGGCAGTCAGGTGCAGCAGGGGGAACTGCAGCATCACTATGGTCAGCGCGTTGGTCGTCACCAGCCAGCCGATGAGCCGCTCCACCTCCGGCGTCCCCGCGCGGGTCAGATACTGGATGAGGGGCGACTCGAACTGGGCATAGACCAGCATCAGCAGCAGATTGGCCATGATCAGCAGCAGAAACCCCCTGTCCTGCCAGAGCACCCGCAGCACGGCGCGCATGCCGGGCCCGGCCGCCTGGCTGGTGTGGCAACCCGCCAGCCTGAACCCGATGACAAAGACGATGCCAAGCAGCAGATAGCTGGCACTGAGCAACAGGAAGGTCTCCTGACGCGCGCTCAGGCCATAGGTGACGCCGAGCAGAGGACCGATGGCCGCCCCCAGGTTGAGCAGGAAATAACGCAGGTGCAGCGCCAGCTCACGGGCTTTGGGCTCGGCCAGATTGTCGGCCATCAGTGCCTTGCCCGGTGAGTCGATGAGCCCGTAGGAGAGTCCGCTGCCGATCACCCCGAGTGCCAGCCAGCCCACCTGGTGGGAGAGGCCGAGCAGGGCCACGCTGGCGGCGGAAACCAGGCAGCCGAACAGCAGGATGTTGCGCCGCCCCCATTTGTCCGAGAGCCAGCCGCCATAGAAGCTGACGAGAGTGGAAAGCGCCGCCGTGGCCCCCAGGATCAGGCCTATCAGGGTCGCCGAAAGTCCGTAGTCACGGTAGAGCAGGATGGAGAGAAAGGGCCAGACCATGAAGAAGGTGGTACGCACCATGAAAGTGCCCAGGATGACGATCCAGACCAGGGAAGGAAACTGCCTGAGGTAGGCCCATGACATGCTGCAATTCCTTTTGCCAACGAAGCGGGGTCGTCCCTTATATCAAGGGGCGCCAAAAGGAACAAGGAGAC
This sequence comes from Aeromonas sp. s10, assembly GCF_040907975.1. Taxonomy (NCBI): domain Bacteria; kingdom Pseudomonadati; phylum Pseudomonadota; class Gammaproteobacteria; order Aeromonadales; family Aeromonadaceae; genus Aeromonas; species Aeromonas sp. s10. The sequence continues at coordinate 113,209 of NZ_JBFOCV010000041.1, forward strand.
AATCTGCGCCATGCCGGGCGACAGGCACAAAAAAGCCGACCCAAGGGTCGGCTCTTTCACATACGGCAGCCTTATTCGGCAGCCGGCTCTTCGACGGCAACGGCAGCAGGAGCAGCAGCCGCTTCGGTCGGTGCGTTCGCTTCCTTGATGGAGAGACGCACACGGCCCTGACGGTCCACTTCCAGTACCTTCACCTTCACCACGTCGCCGATTTTCAGGAAGTCGGCCACGTTCTGCACGCGGGCATCGGTGATCTGGGAGATGTGCACCAGACCGTCTTTACCCGGCAGGATGTTGACGAAGGCGCCGAAGTCAGCCAGGCGCACGACCTTGCCTTCGTAGATGCGGTTCACTTCGATCTCGGCGGTGATGGCCTCGATGCGGCGGATCGCTTCCATGGCGGCTTCGTTGGCCACGGCGGAGATGCGAACGGTACCGTCATCATCCAGCTCGATGTTGGTGCCGGTCTCTTCGGTCAGGGCACGGATCACGGAACCACCCTTGCCGATCACGTCCTTGATCTTCTCAGGATTGATCTTGATGGTGTGGATGCGCGGTGCGAAATCGGAGATCTGGGCACGGGGAGCCTGGATAGCTTCGTCCATCACCTTCAGGATGTGCAGACGAGCGCCACGAGCTTGCTTCAGCGCAATCTCCATGATCTCTTTGGTGATGCCCTCGATCTTGATGTCCATCTGCAGCGCGGTCACACCTTCGCTGGTACCGGCTACCTTGAAGTCCATGTCGCCCAGGTGATCTTCGTCACCCAGGATGTCGGACAGCACGACGAAACCTTCTTCTTCCTTCACCAGACCCATGGCGATACCGGCAACGGAGGCCTTGATCGGCACACCGGCATCCATCAGCGCCAGGGAGGAACCACAGACAGACGCCATGGAGGAGGAACCGTTGGATTCGGTGATTTCAGAGACCACGCGCACCACGTACGGGAACTCGGCGGCGCTCGGCATCACGGCAGCAACGCCGCGCTTGGCCAGACGGCCGTGACCGATTTCACGACGCTTCGGGCTGCCCATCATGCCGGTCTCGCCGACGCAGTAGGGCGGGAAGTTGTAGTGCAGCATGAAGCGATCGGCGCGGTTGCCGGTCAGCTCGTCGATGTTCTGGGCGTCACGCTCGGTACCCAGCGTGGCCACCACGATGGCCTGGGTTTCACCACGGGTGAACAGGGCAGAACCGTGGGCACGGGGCAGGATGCCGGTACCGACGGAGAGGGCGCGGATCATTTCCGGATCGCGACCGTCGATACGCGGCTCACCACGTACGACGCGACCACGGACGATGCGGCTCTCCAGGCTGTGGAACTCTTCGCCGATCTTCTTGGCATCTTCTTCCACGCCGGATGCGATGACTTGCTCGACCACGCGGCCCTTGATGGCTGCGATGGTTTCGTAGCGAACAGCCTTCTCGGTGATGCGGTAGGCTTCACCCAGCTCAGCGGTGGCCAGTTCGGCAACTTTGGCTTTCAGCGCTTCGTTGACGGCAGGCGGGGTCCAGTCCCAGGGCTTGGTACCGACGTCGGCAGCGAATTCGTTGATGGCGCTGATCACGGTCTGCATCTGCTCGTGACCGTAGACCACGGCGCCCAGCATCACCTCTTCGGAGAGGATGGCCGCTTCGGATTCCACCATCAGCACCGCATTGGCAGTACCGGCAACCACCAGATCCAGATCGCTCTGGGGCAGTTCGGTGGTGGTCGGGTTCAGCACGTACTGGCCGTTCATGTAACCCACGCGGGCTGCACCGATCGGGCCGCCGAACGGGATGCCGGAGATGGCCAGGGCCGCGGAGGCACCGATCATGGCAACGATGTCGGGAGAAACGGCCGGGTTCACGGACATGACGGTGGCAACCACCTGAACCTCATTGAGGAAGCCTTCCGGGAACAGCGGACGGATGGGACGGTCGATCAGACGGGAGATGAGGGTCTCACCCTCGCTCGGACGGCCTTCACGACGGAAGAAACCACCCGGGATACGACCAGCAGCATAGGTACGCTCCTGATAGTTGACGGTCAGCGGGAAGAAATCACGGCCGTGATCGGCCTCTTTCTTGCCAACGACAGTCACGAAGACACAGGTATCGTCCATGCTGACCATGACGGCCGCAGTGGCTTGACGGGCCATCACACCGGTTTCCAGTGTGACGGTGTGTTGACCGTACTGGAATGACTTTACAATAGGATTCACGTGAATTTCCTTTTAACAATTTGGCGCTTTAAATTCGCGTGCAAGTATACTTGATTCGCATCAAAAGGTAAGCGCGGACGTCAATTCTGTGAGGCAGGCAACGGCCTGCATCCTGTTTGAAACGGGCAATAAAAAAGGGGAACCTCGCGGTTCCCCTTTTTTGCGAAATCTGATGGTCGATTAACGACGCAGACCCAGCTTGGCGATCAGAGCAGCGTAACGCTGAACGTCTTTACGCTTCAGGTAGTCCAGCAGCTTACGACGCTGGGAAACCATGCGCAGCAGACCGCGACGACCGTGGTGATCCTTGGCGTGCTCCTTGAAGTGACCTTGCAGATGGTTGATCTGGGCAGTCAGCAGGGCAACTTGCACTTCGGGGGAACCGGTGTCGTTGGCGCCACGAGCGTTGTCGGCAACGATTTGAGCTTTGATCTCAGCATTTAGAGACATGGTATTACTCCAGTAGAGTGTTTAAAGGTTCACAGCCAATCTCTAATTCAGCCGTGAAATGAGGGCGGTATCATAATCGTCCCCGCCCCTTTTCGCAACGGGAAAGACGCGTGACAGACCGATACCGCCTGAGGATCACTCCTCGTCGTGGTAGCGAACCAGACGCTTGGGCGCCACGCGCCCCTCGTCATCGATCTCGCCAACCCCGATGAATTCGCGCTCCGGGCCAACCGTCATGCGGACCTGGCCACTTTGGGGGCTACCTGCCACCTGCACGGCCTGACCCTGGTTCACATAGGCGGCCACGGCGACCAGCATGTTCACCTCGGGCAGAGAGGCCACGGCGGTGTCCATCGGCAGCAACAGGGGATCCAACTGCTCCCGTGGCGGAATGCTTTCGGCCTTGGCCTGCTCGAAGATACACTCGAGCTGCTCCAGGGTCAGCATCCGCTCGTAGGGGTAGCTCGCCACCTGGGTGCGACGCAGCTGGGTGACGTGAGCGCCACAGCCCAGCACTTCCCCCAGATCGTCCACCAGGGAACGGATATAGGTACCCTTGCTGCAATGCACTTCCAGCTTCACCTCGTCCCCCTCGAAGCCGAGCAGCTTGAGTTCGAAGATGGTGATGGGACGGGCTTCCCGCTCGATCTCGATCCCTTCACGGGCATATTCGTAGAGCGGGCGGCCGTTGTGCTTGAGGGCGGAATACATGGACGGCACCTGCATGATGGGACCGCGGAACTGATCCAGCGCCTCGATCAGGGTACCCACGGCCACGTTCACCGGGCGGGTGGAGACCACCTCGCCGTCGGAGTCGCTGGTATTGGTGCGCTCGCCCAGCTTGGCGGTCACCTCATAGCGCTTGTCCGCTTCCAGCAGATACTGGGAGAACTTGGTGGCCTCCCCGAGGCAGATCGGCAACATGCCGGTGGCCAGGGGGTCCAGGGCGCCGGTATGGCCAGCCTTGGCGGCGTTGTAGATCCGCTTGACCTTCTGCAACACATCGTTGGAAGTCAGGCCGGTCGGTTTGTCCAGCAGCAGGATGCCGTGTACGTCACGGCCTTTGAAACGACGTCTACGAGACATCTCAGGCGTTATCCTCAGTCGTGTCATCCGGTGCGGATTGCTCTTCGTCACGACCGGCTTCAGTCATGCGACGCTTGTCTTCACGCACAGTGTTGGTCACCAGGTTGGAGAGGCGCATCCCCTCGACCAGGGTCTGGTCGTAGTAGAAACGCAGCTCGGGCACCACCCGCAGACGCATGGCGCTGCCCAGCAGGCTGCGGATGTAACCGGCAGCCTCGGTCAGGCCCTTGAGCCCTTCCTTGATGCGCTCGGCGTCATTCTCCAGTTGCAAGAAGGTGACATAAACCTTGGCATAGTTGAGGTCCTTGGAGACCTCCACGTCGGAGACGGTCACCATGCCGATGCGCGGGTCTTTCACCTCGCGCTGCAGGATCAGCGCGATTTCACGCTGGATCTGCTGCCCGACCCGACGGGTCCGGCTGAATTCTCTGGCCATATTCTATCCTGCGATAAAAGGGGGCCGCGGCCCCCTATTTTGTCTAACGCTCGGCTTACAGAGTCCGTTGAATTTCAACAGTCTCGTACACCTCGATCTGGTCGCCTTCGCGCACGTCGTTGTAGTTCTTGACCGCGATACCACACTCGTAGCCGTTGCGAACTTCGTTGACGTCATCCTTGAAGCGGCGCAGGGATTCCAGCTCGCCTTCATAGATAACCACGTTGTCACGCAGAACGCGAATGCGGTTGGAACGCTTGACCACACCTTCGGTGACCATACAGCCGGCAACGGCGCCGAACTTCGGCGACTTGAAGACGCTACGCACTTCAGCCAGACCGATGATCTCCTGACGATACTCAGGAGCCAGCTTGCCGCTCATGGCCTGCTTCACTTCGTCGATCAGGTCATAGATGACGGAGTAGTAACGCAGATCCAGGCTCTCGGATTCGATGACCTTGCGCGCAGAAGCGTCGGCACGGACGTTGAAGCCCACCAGGATGGCGCTGGAAGCCGCGGCCAGGGTCGCGTCGGTTTCGGTGATGCCACCTACGCCGGAACCCACGATCTTCACCTTCACTTCGTCGGTGGAGAGTTTGACCAGCGCATCGCAGATCGCTTCCACAGAGCCTTGTACGTCGGCCTTGATCACCACGTTCACTTCGGACACTTCGCCCTCGGTCATGTTGGCAAACATGTTTTCCAGCTTGGCCTTCTGCTGGCGAGCCAGCTTGACTTCGCGGAACTTGCCCTGACGGTAGAGCGCCACTTCACGGGCTTTCTTCTCGTCACGCACGACCGTGGCTTCGTCACCGGCAGAGGGAACGCCGGACAGACCCAGAATTTCCACTGGCAGAGAGGGACCTGCTTCCTTGATCTCGCGACCCAGTTCGTCACGCATGGCGCGCACCCGGCCGTACTCAAGACCACACAGCACGATGTCGCCCTGACGCAGAGTACCTTCCTGTACCAGCACGGTGGCAACCGGACCACGACCTTTATCCAGGAAGGATTCGATCACGACGCCGTTGGCCATGCCGTCAACCACCGCTTTCAGCTCCAGGACTTCGGCCTGGATCAGGATGGCTTCCAGCAGGTCGTCGATGCCTTCGCCAGACTTGGCGGAGACGTGCACGAACTGGCAATCACCACCCCAGTCTTCGGACATGACGTTGTAACGGGCCAGCTCGGTCTTGACGCGATCCGGATCCGCTTCAGGCTTGTCGATCTTGTTCACCGCAACAACCAGCGGCACACCGGCCGCCTTGGCGTGCTGGATAGCTTCGATGGTTTGCGGCATCACGCCGTCGTCAGCTGCAACAACCAGCACAACGATGTCGGTCGCCTTGGCACCACGAGCACGCATGGAGGTAAACGCTGCGTGACCCGGGGTATCCAGGAAGGTGATCATCCCGCTGTCGGTCTGTACGTGGTACGCACCGATGTGCTGGGTAATGCCACCGGCTTCGCCCGCGGCGACCTTGGCTTTACGGATATAGTCCAGCAGCGAGGTCTTGCCGTGGTCGACGTGACCCATGATGGTCACGACCGGCGCACGCGGCTTGGCTTCGGAGGTCTCGTCACGATCGCTAAGTACCGCCTCTTCCAGCTCGTTCTCACGGCGCAGCACTACCTTGTGACCCATCTCCTCGGCGACCAGCTGAGCGGTCTCCTGGTCGATCACCTGGTTGATGGTGGCCATGGCACCCATCTTCATCATCACCTTGATGACTTCAACGCCCTTGACGGCCATCTTGTTGGCGAGCTCCGCCACTGTGATGGTCTCGCCGATGACGACGTCACGGTTGACCACGGCAGCCGGCTTGTTGAAGCCGTGTTTCATGGCGTTCGGCATGGCCATCTTGCCACGCTTGCCTTTGCGGGCACGGGGATCGCGGGAGTTGCGGTCATTGCGGTCGTCTTCGCGACGGCCGACTTTCTTCGGCGCCTTGGCAGCGGCAGCCGTGCGACGGCTGGTCTCTTCCTTACGATCCAACTCATCTTCGGCCGCTTGCGCGTGCTTGTTGGTGGTCAGATGGTAATCGCTGCTCTCTTTGGCGCGAGCCGCTTCTTCTTCAGCCCAGCGGGCCGCATTCTGTTCCGCCATGATGCGAGCCTCTTCGGCTTTCTTCGCGGCGAGTTCTTCAGCTTTTTGCAAAGCTGTCTGTTCCTGTTGGCGCTTCAGTTCTTCTGCTTCGCGCTTGGCCATCTTTTCTGCCTCTTGCTGAGCTGTGCTACCGGCTGCTTTGGCGGGCTGTTGAGCCTGTCGAGCCTTCTGTTGTGCCTCGATCCGCGCCTTTTCCTCAGCTTCACGACGAGCCTGCTCAGCCTCACGGCGAGCCTTCTCTTCAGCGTCGAGGCGGGCCTTCTCTTCGGCCTCGCGACGAGCTTTTTCTTCTGCTTCCAAACGCGCTGTTTCCTCGGCTTCCGCCTGGCGCTGTTCATCTTCCAGCGCCGAGCGTCTTACATAGGTGCGAGACTTGCGCACTTCTACCTGCACTTCCTTGTTCTTGCCACCAGTCCCCTGAACACTCAGAGTGCTCTTGGTCTTGCGCTGCAAGGTCATGCGAGCAGGTGCGGTGACCTCGTCACCTCCATGCTGTTTCTTCAGATGTGCCAGCAGAGTCTGTTTCTCAGACTCGCTGACCATGTCGTCGGCCTTGCTCTTCACGATGCCGGCATCGACAAACTGCTGGAGAAGACGATCAACCGGCGTGTCGATGTCAGTGGCAAGTTGCTTAACTGATACTTCTGCCATTCATTTTCCTCCGTTTGACCTTATTCAGACTGCTCTTCTCCGAACCAACAGATATTGCGAGCAGCCATAATGAGCTCACCTGCCTTCTCGGCGGTCAACTCTTCGATGTCGGCAAGGTCATCGATACCTTGCTCTGCCAAATCTTCCAGGGTGCCGACGCCGCGAGCGGCCAGGGCATAGGCCATTTCACGGCCGAGGCCGGAGAGATTGAGCAGTTCTTCGGAAGGCTCGACGCCTTCAAAGGATTCTTCTTTGGCCAGGGCCTTGGTGGTCAGGGCATCCTTGGCACGCTTGCGCAGCTCTTCGACCATGTCTTCATCCAGACCGTCGATGGCCAGCAGCTCGTTGACCGGGACGAAGGCGATCTCTTCCAGGGTGGAGAAGCCCTCTTCCATCAGCAGGCCAGCGAAATCGTCGTCGATATCGAGGGTGCTGGTGAACAGCGTCAGGATGCGGTCGTTCTCGGCCTGGTGCTTGGCACGCATGTCCTCGACGGTCATCACGTTCAGTTCCCAACCGGTCAGCTGGGAGGCCAGACGCACGTTCTGACCGTTGCGGCCGATGGCCTGGGCCAGGTTGGCTGCTTCCACGGCGATGTCCATGGTGTGGTTGTCTTCATCGACGATGATGGAGGCCACATCGGCTGGCGCCATGGCGTTGATCACGTATTGGGCCGGGTTGTCATCGTACAGCACGATGTCGGCACGCTCACCGCTCAGCTCGGCGGAGACGGCCTGAACGCGGGCACCACGCATGCCGATACAGGCACCGATCGGGTCAATACGACGATCGTTGGTCTTCACCGCGATCTTGGCGCGGGAACCCGGATCACGGGCGGCGCCCATGATTTCAATCATCTCTTCGCCGATTTCCGGCACTTCGATGCGGAACAGCTCTTTCAGGAAGTCCGGGCTGGAGCGGCTGACGAACAGCTGGGAACCACGGGCTTCCGGACGCACGGCATACAGCAGGCCACGGATACGGTCGCCGGGACGGAAGGTCTCACGGGGCAGCATGTCGTCACGGAAGATCACGGCTTCGGCATTGCTGCCCAGATCCAGGATCACGTTGTCACGATTGCTCTTCTTGACCACGCCGCTGATGATGGTGCCTTCCTTGTCCTTGAACTGGTCAACGACTTGGGAACGCTCTGCCTCGCGCACTTTCTGCACGATGACCTGCTTGGCGGTCTGGGTGGTGATACGGTCGAAGGTCACAGAGTCAATCTGGTCTTCAACATAGTCGCCGATCTGGATATCCGGCTGCTCGATCTGAGCGGCTTCGAGAGTGATTTCCCCGTACGGGTTCTCCATGGAAGCCTGATCGGCCACCACGACCCAACGACGATAGGTGTCATAGTCACCGGTCTTGCGATCGATCTCGACACGCACTTCAATCTCGCCTTCGTATTTTTTCTTGGTCGCAGTCGCCAGCGCAGTCTCCAGAGCCTGGAAAATCTTCTCGCGGGGGACAGCCTTCTCGTTGGACACAGCGTCAACGACCAGCAAAATCTCTTTATTCATATCCGATAGCCTCGTTAACCAAAGTTCGGCACTATGTTCGCTTTTTGGATATTGGTGAAAGCCAACACCTCGTCCTTACCATCTACCGTCAGAGTGATCATGTCCCCCTGCACGGCTTTGATTACGCCTTTGAACTTGCGGCGGTTGTTTGTTGCCATCCGAAGCGTTACCGCCGCCTCCTGGCCAACGTATTTTTCGAACTGGGCGACCTTGAACAGTGGACGATCCAGACCCGGGGAAGACACCTCAAGGTAGTACTCCTCGGTGATGGGATCTTCGACATCCATGATGGCGCCGACCTGGCGGCTCACCTCGGCACAGTCTTCCACCGTCACGCCTTGCTCCGAGTCGATGAAAACGCGCAAGGTCGAGTGCTTACCCGCACGGATAAACTCGATACCCCACAGTTCAAAACCCAAGGCAACGACCGGAGCCTCGAGCAGATCGGTCAAACGTTGTTCCAACGTAGCCAAAGTCACCCTCCGAAAAACGAAAAAAGGGCATATAGCCCAGATAGAAATAGATTCAGAGTAAATTGCACATAACAAAAAGCCCCGATGTCAAATCGGGGCTTGGCGCTTTACCCTGATTGTCGCCTCGCAGCGACCGCCTTCCTGAGCGTAGGAAATGCGTGAAATTTGGTTGCGGGGGCCGGATTTGAACCGACGACCTTCGGGTTATGAGCCCGACGAGCTACCATGCTGCTCCACCCCGCGTCCGAAATCGTGCGAGATTATAGCCACTTCACTCTCGTGAGACAAGACTCTGCGGCTATAACATCCCGGTTACCCGGGTTCACTGCTTAATTGGTGCCGTGGGCGGGACTCGAACCCGCACACCCTAGAGCACTACCCCCTCAAGATAGCGTGTCTACCAATTCCACCACCACGGCAAAACTCTTACTCGGGAACGTCAGTATCTTTCTTCACTGGCGCTTTGCTCTGCTCAACTTGTTGAGTCTGTTGCAAATTTTCCCATTCACTACCCTGTTTGACCTTGTTGCTGGACATGGAACCCAGAACCAGACTAATCAAGAAAAACAGAGTAGCCAAAATCGCTGTTGTGCGGGTCAGGAAGCTGCCTGAACCACCGGAGCCGAATACAGTATTCGATGCCCCTGCGCCGAAGGAGGCGCCCATATCAGCCCCTTTACCTTGCTGAATCATCACCAGACCAATCAGAGCCAGCGATACCAGCAGATAAACGACCAAAAGAATCTCGTACATTTAACTTGCACCCTTTGCCGCTTCAACTATTCCTAAAAACGCCTCGCCATCAAGACTTGCCCTGCCTATCAGACCGCCATCAATATCGGGCTGCGCAAACAAATCTTGTGCATTGGCCGGTGTCACGCTCCCACCATAGATGATTCTGACTTTCTCACCTATTACCGGAGTATCCTCCGCCAAGCGACCGCGGATAAAGGAATGAACCTCTTGTGCCTGCTCGGGTGTGGCGCATTTACCTGTACCTACAGCCCAGATTGGCTCGTAGGCGATGATAGCATTATCGAAAGCCATCGCGCCATTTTTCTCTATGACGATGTCCAGTTCCTCGGCAATCACCTCAAAGGTTCTTCTTGCCTGCCTCGCCGCACCTGACTCACCCAGACAAAGTATGGGTATCAGACCTGCTGCTCTGACTGCCGCAAACTTCTCTGCGACGATAAAACTGGTCTCACCAAAGAGACGCCTGCGCTCGGAGTGGCCAACAAGTACATATCGGCAACCTGCCTCGACCAGCATCTCACACGAGATTTCACCCGTATAAGCGCCCTGTCTGTGCTGGCTCACGTTCTGAGCCCCCAGCTTCACTCTTCCCTGCTCACCGAGCAGTTCGGCTGTGAAACCGAGATGCACATGGGATGGACACAAGACCACATCTACGTCTTCATCAATGCGCTCTGTGCACTGACTCGTAAACTGCTCTAACTGCGACCTACTACCGTGTAACTTCCAGTTGGCTGCTACAAACAGCTTGCGATGTCCCATCGGCAACTCCCTTGCGAAAGCGGGGCTGATAATATCCAGAGGATGCTCAGCTGACAAGTGCTATTTTCAAATTTTCGAATCGTTTGAACAAGATACAACCAAGGCGACTAAAAAGCCGCCTTGGTTGTTCATTAAAACGCCGATTCGACCTGTTTGGCGATGCGCTCTGCCATATCGCGCACCTGCTGTTCGTGTTCACCTTCGACCATGACCCGAATCAGGGGCTCGGTGCCGGATTTGCGCAGCAGCACCCGGCCACGGCCGGCCAGTTCCTGCTCCACTGCCGCCACTTCCTGCTGAACGGCACTGGAGGTCAGCGGATCCTTGCCTTCGGCGAAGCGCACATTGACCAGCACTTGCGGGAACTTGCTCATGCCCGAACGCAATTTGGCCAGCGGCATCTCGGCACTGCGCATGGCCGTCAGCACCTGCAGAGCGGCGACGATACCATCCCCCGTGGTGGTCTGATCCAGGCAGATGATGTGACCGGAGTTTTCGCCCCCGATGCGCCAGCCCTTCTCGTTCATCATCTCAAGCACGTAGCGGTCACCCACCTTGGCACGGGCAAAGGGGATGCCCAGGGTCTGAAGTGCCAGCTCCAACCCCATGTTAGCCATCAGGGTGCCCACCACACCACCCTTGAGGCGGCCATGGCGCAGGGCATCCCGGGCGATGATGTAGAGGATCTCATCCCCGTCGATGATGTAACCAGTGCTGTCCACCATCACCAGACGGTCGCCATCACCGTCGAAGGCGACGCCGAGATCTGCCTTGCATTCCTGGACCTTGGCGGCCAGCGCCTCCGGTGCGGTGGAACCGACGCCGTCATTGATGTTGAGCCCATCCGGGCTGCAGCCGATGGCGATGACTTCGGCACCCAGCTCGCGGAAGACGGAAGGGGCGATGTGGTAGGTGGCACCATGACCGCAATCCACCACCATTTTCAGCCCTTCCAGGCTCAGATTGGAGGGGAAGGTGCTCTTGCAGAATTCTATGTAGCGACCAGCCGCATCATCGATGCGCTGCGCCTTGCCAAGCTCCGCGGACTCCACGCACTTGAGTTCGTTGTCGAGCTCGGCTTCGATGGCCAGCTCGACATCATCGGGCAGCTTGGTGCCGTCGGCGGAGAAGAACTTGATGCCGTTGTCGTAATAGGGGTTGTGGGATGCACTGATGACGATGCCGGCTTCGGCACGGAAGGTGCGAGTCAGGTAGGCAACCGCCGGGGTGGGCATGGGTCCCATCAGTATGGCTTTGAGACCGGCGGCGGAGAGCCCCGCCTCCAGTGCCGACTCCAGCATATAACCGGAGATACGGGTATCCTTGCCGATCAGCACCTTCTTGGTCCCTTTCTTGGAGAGCACCTTGCCGGCGGCCCAGCCCAGTTTCATGACGAAATCCGGGGTGATCGGGTATTCACCCACCTTGCCGCGCACGCCGTCGGTGCCGAAGTACTTTCTGGTCATTGTCTGTTTCTCGTTTTTCTATTTGGATATGAAATCTTGTCCCGTCATGGTCATCCAGCCTGTACGCAAGACATCCATGGTGGCCCGCACGTCGTGCACCCGGATGATCCTGGCGCCATGTTGCAACCCGATCAGGGCACAGGCCAGACTACCAGCCAACCGCTCGGCTACCGGGCGGTCAAGCAGGTTGCCTATCATAGACTTTCGTGACATGCCCACCAAGAGCGGAAGTTGGTAATCGAGCAGTGACGCCTGCTGTGCCAGCAGCTGATAGTTGTGCGCCAGCGTCTTGCCAAAGCCATAGCCTGGATCCAGTACCAGATGCTCACGCGGGATACCGGCCCCCAGACAAGCGGCAATCCGCTCGTCAAAGAAGGCTCTCACCTCCCCCAGCAAATCGTCATAGTGCGGCTCCACCTGCATGGTACGGGGCTGCCCCTGCATGTGCATGAGGCATACCGGTACGCCAGCCTCGACCGCCGCGCCCAGCGCTCCCGGCTCTTGCAGGGCGCGGACATCATTGATGAGGTGACCACCTGCAGCACAACCCTCCCGCATGACAATCGCCTTGGAGGTATCGAGGGAGATCATCACATCCAGCTCGGCGACCATGCGCTCCACCACGGGGATGACCCTGTCCAGCTCCTCCTGCTCGCTCACGTCGGGGGCGCCCGGGCGGGTCGACTCGCCACCTATATCGATAAGGGTGGCCCCATCGGCCACCATGTCGCGGGCATGACCCAACGCCAGATCGATCTGCTTGAAGCGGCCACCATCTGAAAAGGAGTCCGGCGTCACATTGAGAATGCCCATGACATGGGGACGGTCGAGAGAAAGGGGACGTCCCTTGCTGATTAACTGCATTGCTTCAACTACCTCCAACAAGAGCGGCAAACTCTTCGTGCAAAGAAAAACCCCGGGCAAGCCCGGGGTTTGTATCATGACAACTTATTTGGCCGGGACATCGTTCGCCTTGTCGATGTCACTCAGAGGTGCACTGCCCTCTTCAGCCGGCGCCGTGGCCTCCGGCCCGTTGTTCACACTGGCACCACCTTGCGGGGTGTCACCATGCTCATCATGCCAGTTGCTGGGAGCACGGACCTCGCGACGCGCCATCAGATCATCGATCTGCTTGGCATCGATGGTCTCGTACTTCATCAATGCATCTTTCATGGTGTGCAGCACATCCATGTTGTCCAGCAGGATCTGCTTGGCACGATCGTAGTTGCGATCGATGACCTGCTTGACCTCTGCATCGATGATGCGGGCGGTATCGTCAGACATGTGCTTGGCCTTGGCCATGCTGCGGCCGAGGAAGACTTCACCATCCTCTTCTGCGTAAAGCATGGGGCCGAGACGCTCGGACATGCCCCACTGGGTGACCATCTTGCGAGCGATGTCGGTGGCACGTTCGATGTCGTTGGATGCACCGGTCGATACCTTCTCGGCACCGTAGATCAACTCTTCCGCCAGACGACCGCCATACAGGCTGGAGATCATGGACTCCAGATGCTGCTTGGAGTGGCTCCAGCGGTCCTGCTCCGGCAAGTACATGGTCACACCCAGCGCACGGCCGCGCGGAATGATGGAGACCTTGTAGACAGGGTCATGATCCGGCACCACGCGACCAATGATGGCGTGACCCGCTTCGTGATAGGCCGTCATCTCCTTCTCGGACTCTTTCATCACCATGGAGCGACGTTCCGCCCCCATCATGATCTTGTCCTTCGCCTTTTCGAACTCCAGCATGGAGACCACTCGGCGGCTCTCGCGAGCAGAGAAGAGGGCAGCCTCGTTCACCAGGTTGGCCAGATCGGCACCGGAGAAACCAGGGGTACCACGGGCAATCAGCGCCGGATTGACGTCATCCGCCAGCGGTACCTTGCGCATGTGCACTTTCAGGATCTGCTCACGACCGCGAACATCCGGCAAGCCGACCACGACCTGGCGGTCGAAACGACCTGGACGCAGCAGAGCAGGATCCAGTACGTCGGGACGGTTAGTGGCGGCGATGACGATGATGCCTTCATTGCCTTCAAAACCATCCATTTCAACCAGCATCTGGTTCAGGGTCTGCTCACGTTCGTCGTGACCACCACCCAGACCGGCGCCACGCTGGCGACCGACCGCATCGATCTCATCAATGAAGATGATGCAGGGGGAGGATTTCTTGGCCTGTTCGAACATGTCACGCACCCGGGAGGCACCGACACCCACGAACATTTCCACGAAATCCGAACCTGAAATGGTGAAGAACGGCACCTTGGCCTCGCCTGCAATGGCTTTGGCCAGCAGGGTCTTACCAGTACCGGGAGGACCTACCAACAGGACGCCGGTCGGGATCTTGCCACCCAGCTTCTGGAATTTGGTCGGGTCACGCAGATAGTCGACCAGCTCCTTGACCTCTTCCTTTGCCTCGTCACAACCGGCTACGTCGGCGAAGGTAGTCTTGATCTGATCTTCGCTCATCAGGCGAGCCTTGCTCTTGCCGAACGACATGGCACCCTTGCCGCCGCCGCCCTGCATCTGACGCATGAAGAAGACCCAGACACCGATCAGCAACAGCATCGGGAACCAGGAGATGAAGATGGACGTGATCAGAGATGGTTCTTCCGGCTTCTCACCCATCACCTTGACGTTATGGTTGAGCATGTCGTTGAGCAGTTGGGGATCCGGCGCAGGAATGATGGTGGTGAAACGTTCACCGGTGCGCTTGACGCCATTGATGACCTTGCCATCCATCCGCACTTCACGGATCTGCTCCTGGGTCACTTCTTTCACGAAGCTGGAATAGTCCAGCTGGCGACTGGTAGTATCGCTGGGGCTGAAGCTATTGAACACCGACATCAGCACGACGGCGATGACCAGCCACAGGATTAGGTTTTTCGCCATGTCACTCAAATCAATGACCTCGCAGACTGACAGTTAACGATGAGGGTTAGGGTACTACAGTTTAAAACCGGTAGCCACAATGTAGACTTCTCGTGAACGGGCACGGGACGAGTCTGGTTTTCGAATCTTGACGACAGAGAAAAGTCTACGTATTTCATTGAGATAGGCATCAAACCCTTCCCCCTGGAACACCTTGACTACAAAACTGCCATTACTGCTCAGGACCTGATTGCACATGTCCAGCGCCAGTTCCACCAGGTACATGGCACGTGCTTGATCCACCTGCTGGGTACCGCTCATGTTGGGCGCCATGTCGGACATGACGACATCCACCTTGTCGGGGCCGACTCGCTCCAGCAAGGTGCCGAGTACAGTTTCCTCCCGAAAGTCCCCTTGCAGGAAATCGACACCGGCAATGGAATCCATCGGCAAAATATCACACGCAATGACGCGCCCCTTGTCACCGACCTGGTCGATAGCAAATTGGGACCAGCCACCGGGAGCAGCCCCCAGGTCCACTACCGTCATCCCCGGCTTGAGCAGCCGGTCTTTGCCCTGGATCTCGTCGATCTTGAAAACGGCGCGAGAGCGCAGTCCCAACTTCTGGGCTTTCTTGACGTATTGGTCGTCGAAATGTTCTTTTAACCAGCGGGTTGAACTGGGGGAACGTTTTTTCTGGGTCATGATTGTCGACTTTAAAAAACCACAAGGGTTATTAGTATTAAGGGCTAAGTGGGGGTAGAATACGCCCCTTTCAACCCTGACTTATGAAGAAATTGCCATGATTCTCAACAATAAACAGAAACAGTACCTCAAGGGCCTGGCCCACAGTCTGAAGCCGGTCGTCCTGCTGGGACAACACGGTCTGACCGAAGGGGTGCTGGCCGAGATCGATCTGGCGCTGAACCACCACGAGCTGATCAAGGTTAAGGTTGCGTCTGAAGATCGTGAGATGAAACAGCTGGTGATGGATGCCATCGTTCGCGAGACCGGCGCCATCAAGGTACAGAGTATGGGCCATGTACTGACCATCTACCGTCAGGCCAAAGAGCCCAAGATCCAGTTGCCGCGCAAGTAACAGGAAAGAGCATTCGCTCTTTCCTTCATTTCCCTTCTTCCCAAGTCGCTTGCCAAAATAGTTGCCAGGCCCTTAACCTGCGATGAATAGCCGTGGACACCCACTATGGACAAGCATCAGCTCCTCACCGATGAAGAACTGGCCATGCTGCGGGACCTGGGAAACGATGAAGACATTGCCACCAGCCAATACCTGCGCGGCACCCTGCCCCTTCCTCTCCAAAGCCTGTTGCAGCGAGCCAAGCCTCTGACACTCGAAGCCCGCATTGCCGGCTACCAATTGCGTTTCCCGCTCCACTGCACCCAGGCAGAGGAGGGCCACGCCGAGCTGCGCATCGCCGCACCGACCATTACCGAGCTGGGTTCGCCCCATCTGCGCGCCTGGCGACTCGACGAAACGGCCGTGCTCTGCACCGAAGACGCGGAGTACGAGGTATACAGCCTCTCCCTTGGCGGTCTCATCGTGGCCGGCTTGCCGGACTCCTCTGCCAAGGGAGATCCACTTGGCGGATACCTTCGCATCGAGGGTCTCCCTCCCCTGGCCATGACAGGCACCCTCATCAGGCACGTGGATGCCAATCAACATCACCATGACTGGGCCGTCCAGTTCCGGCTGGGCAAGGAGGATCAGGAACAATTGCGGGACTGGCTCTTCCAGCGCCACCAGGACGCCTTCGTCCAGGCCTATCAGGGTGACTAAAGACAACAGGGGAGCCCGGCTCCCCTGTCTCTTTCCCCGACGTTCAATCAGAGATAGGCAACTTCCAGGATCTCGTACTCCACATCGCCACCCGGCGTCTTGACGATGGCAACGTCATCCACTTCCTTGCCGATCAGGGCACGGGCAATGGGGGAGTTCACAGAAATCATGTTCTGCTTGATGTCCGCCTCGTCGTCTCCCACGATGCGGTAGACCACTTCCTCTTCCGTTTCACTTTTGAGCAGGGTCACGGTTGCGCCGAAGATAACGCGTCCATTGTTGGCAATCTTGGTGACATCGATAATCTGGGCATTGGAGAGCTTGCCTTCGATTTCCTGAATGCGGCCTTCACAGAAACCCTGCTGCTCGCGGGCGGCATGGTATTCGGCATTTTCTTTCAGATCGCCATGTTCACGGGCATCAGCAATCGCTTCGATAATCTGGGGACGCAGCTCGGTCTTGAGATAATCGAGCTCTTGACGCAGCTTTTCAGCGCCGCGAACAGTCATCGGAGTATGATTCATAGTCGAAACCTGGGTTGCTTTATAAAGAGAAGCTGCGGCAATCAAAAGAGAGCCGCAGCTATCGGTTCGGATGGGGCATCTTAATATGAAGCCGCCACAAAATCCATGTCAGCCCCTGCGAGCGGGATCCCGCTTTGGGCCAGCGTTACTTGGATTCCGAGACGCCAAGCGGAGCCGATACCGTCGGTTTGCCCTGCATGATGGCGATCTCGACACGTCGGTTCATGCGCCGATTCTCCGGGCTGTTGTTGGGCACCAGCGGCTGAGAATCCGCCATCCCTTGCACCACCAGACGATTGCCGTCAAAACCGGGCACCTTGATCATCTGGTGGGCAACCGCTACCGCCCGCTGGGATGAAAGCTCCCAGTTGGACTGGAACAACTCGTCCTCGGTGGCCACATTGTCGGTGTGGCCGGAGACGGTGATCTCCCCCGGCACATCCTTGAGCAGCGCAGCCACCTTGCGGATCACCGGCCAGAACTGGGGTTGCAGGAAGGCGGATCCCGCCGGGAACGCCGCTTTCTCGCGAATGCGAATGATGATCTGCTGACCCAGCGCCTCTATCTCGATGGCCCCATCCTGGATCTGGGCCTGCATCTGCTCCGCCAGTGCCTTGGCCAGGGTGTTGGACTGTTCCTGCGCCTTCTGG
Source organism: Aeromonas sp. s10 (assembly GCF_040907975.1). NCBI lineage: Bacteria > Pseudomonadati > Pseudomonadota > Gammaproteobacteria > Aeromonadales > Aeromonadaceae > Aeromonas > Aeromonas sp. s10. The sequence goes on from NZ_JBFOCV010000041.1 coordinate 130,972, forward strand.
GCTTCCTGGGCGGTATCGCCGCCGCTCTGCTGACCTTCGGTCTTGTCATGTCCACCCGCCTTGTCCGCATCCCCAGGCTGGAAATCCAGCTCGGTCTGGGTCATGTCGATGGTCTGCTGCATGATGGTGTCAATAGGCGTCGGCTCGGGGCGACCAGGACGAAACTCCTGGGCGATGACGGAGGTTCCCTTGGGAATATCCTTGACCTCCAGGATGTTCTGTACCCCGAACGCCTTCTCCATGGAACCGGCGATCTGCTTGAACTTCTGCACATCCATCTCGGCAAAGGAGAGCAAGAGCACGAAGAAGCACATCAGCAGAGACATGAGATCCGCGAAGGTTCCCATGTAACCGGGCAATCCGGGAGGCGGGCACTTGCACTTTGCCATCTGTGCGCTCCTATTCGGTCCCGTTGTTGCGTTTGGACTGATTCAGGTAGTTCTGCAACATGGCCTGGATCACCCTCGGGTTCTGTCCATCCTGGATCCCCATGATGGCGTCGAGGATTAGGGTGCGACTCAACTGTTCCTCGCCACTGCGCAGTTCCAGCTTGTCCGCGATGGGGATGGCAATCATGTTGGCCTCGATGGCGCCATACAGGGTCGTCAGCAAGGCCACCGCCATGGCCGGACCGATGGATTTGGGGTCGCTCATGTTGGCCAGCATGGCCACCAACCCCACCAGGGTACCGATCATGCCCATGGCCGGACCGAGATCCCCCAGGGAGCGGAACACCTTGATGGCCGTGGCGTGACGCTCGGACGTCAGTTCGATGTCCTTCTCCATCACCGCACGCACTACGTCGGCATCATGACCGTCCACCAGCATGTCGATGCCCTTCTTCATGAAGGTATTGGGGATCTCCGCCGCCTCCAGAGCCAGAAAGCCCCCCTTGCGGGCCGCATCCGCCAGTTCCACCGCCTTGGTGATGAGATCGTCGAGCTTGTCCCCCTTGTACATGAAGGCCTTGCCCGCGACCTTGAAGGCCATCAGAAACTGGCCGAGGTTGAATTTCATCATGCAGATGAACACGGACCCCAGTATGGTGATGTAGACCGATGGCATGTCCACATACATGCTCATGGGGCCGCCCAGCAACATGCCGTACACTACGACCCCGAACCCCAGCACCAAGCCTATCAGACTCCCTAAATCCACATCCCTACTCCTGTCGCCGAACGTGCCGTCTCATTATATTGCGTTGAATTTTCTGCTATTGCGTCCCCGGCAGCAAGCCCGGTACACCGCAATCGCCGATCGGCAATGCGTGGTTGCATGCCCGTTCTTATCGGCCAGGGTCAGGATAGTTTGAGGACGCCGCGTTTTTCTGCCTCCCCCCTGTGGCCGGTCGATGTTAAGATGAGCCGTTTTTTTCAATCCCCGAGGATGGACATGGCCAGTAAAAAAATCGACCGTCTGAGTTTTGATGCCACCCTGGAAGAGCTGGAAACCATAGTGCATCAACTCGAACAGGGCTCGCTCCCCCTCGAGGAGGCACTCAAACAATTCGAACAGGGCATCCATCTGGTGCGCGCCGGCCAGCAGAAGCTGGAACAGGCCGAACAGAAGATCCAGATCCTCCTGACCCAGGCCGATGGCAGCGAGCAAGCGGTCCCCTTTCGAGCAGAACAAGGAGAGGAGTGAGTGACCCTGGACGATTTCTCCCGCCTGCATCGGCGCCGCATCGACGATTGCCTCTCGGCACAGCTTGACGCCCTGCCCGCCATGGCGCCACGTTTGCGGGACGCGATGAAATACGGCCTGCTGCTCGGTGGAAAACGGGTGCGCCCCTTCCTGGTCTATGCCGTTGGCGAGATGCTGGGCGTCAAGAGCGAACTGCTGGATGGCCCCGCCGCCGCCGTGGAGTGCATTCACGCATACTCCCTCCTGCACGACGACTTGCCCGCCATGGACGACGACGACCTGCGTCGTGGCCAGCCCACCGTACACAAGGCCTTCGATGAAGGCACAGCCATCCTGGCGGGCGATGCCCTGCAGACCCTGGCGTTTTCCATTCTGGCCGACCACCCCATGCCCGATACATTGATGGCCAACCGGGTGCGGATGCTGAGTGCCCTGGCCCGCGCGTCCGGCTATCTCGGCATGTGCGGCGGTCAGGCACTGGATCTGGACGCCGAAGGGCGCCGGATCAGCCTCGCCGAGCTGGAGCAGGTGCACCGCCACAAGACCGGGGCCCTCATCGAGTGCGCCGTGACCCTCGGCGCCCTGTGCAAGGCTGACGTGGAACCCGCCACCCTCACCGCCCTGCAAACCTATGCCGCCGCCATCGGACTCGCCTTCCAGGTGCAGGACGACATCCTCGACATCACGGGCGATACCGCCACCCTGGGCAAGCCGCAAGGCTCGGATCTGGCGCTGGAAAAGAGTACCTATCCGGCCCTGCTCGGACTCGACAATGCCCGTGAGCTGGCTCGCGAACTGCATGACAAGGCCTTAACAGCCCTGCAATCCTTGCCCTACAATACCGACATTCTGGAAGCGTTTGCCGATTACATCATCGAGCGAACCCACTAAACGCTGGATAACAGTAACAATATGAGCGTTGATATTAGCGATTTCCCCAACCTGGCCCTCGCGGACACGCCGGTCGATTTGCGATCCCTCCCCTTCGAGCGGCTGCCCGTGGTGTGCAACGAGCTGCGCGAGTATCTGCTGCGCTCGGTGAGCCGCTCCAGCGGCCACTTCGCCTCCGGCCTTGGCACTGTCGAGCTGACGGTCGCCCTGCACTATGTCTACAACACCCCCTTCGATCGGCTGGTGTGGGACGTGGGCCACCAGGCCTATCCCCACAAGATCCTGACCGGACGACGGGAGCGCATTCACACCATTCGCCAGAAAGATGGCCTGCACCCCTTCCCCTGGCGGGAAGAGAGCGAGTACGACGTGCTCAGCGTGGGCCACTCCAGCACCTCCATCGGGGCAGCGCTCGGCATGGCGGTGGCGGCCGAGAGCGAAGGGCTTGGCCGCAAGGTGGTCGCGGTCATCGGTGATGGCGCCATCACCGCCGGCATGGCCTTCGAGGCCCTGAATCACGCCGGCGACGTCCACAAGGACATGCTGGTGGTGCTCAACGACAACGAGATGTCCATCTCCGAGAACGTGGGAGCCCTGAACAATCACCTCGCCAGGCTGATGTCCGGCAAGCTCTACACCACCATTCGCGAGGGGGGCAAGAAGGTGCTGGCGGGGCTGCCGCCGGTCAAGGAGCTCGCCAAGCGGGCCGAGGAGCACCTCAAGGGCATGGTGGTACCGGGCACCCTGTTCGAGGAGTTCGGCTTCAACTACATCGGCCCCATCGACGGTCACGACATCCACGCCCTGGTCGAAACCCTGCGCAACATGCGCAACCTCAAGGGTCCCCAGCTGCTGCACGTCAAGACCAAGAAGGGCAAGGGCTACGAGCCGGCGGAAAAAGATCCCATCGGTTATCACGCCGTCCCCAAATTCAACCCGGATGACTGTGCCCTGCCCAAGAGCGCCGGTGGCAAACCCACCTTCTCCGCCATCTTCGGTCAGTGGCTGTGCGACATCGCCGCCAAGGACGAGCGCGTGGTCGGCATCACCCCCGCCATGCGCGAAGGCTCCGGTCTGGTGAAATTCAGCCAGCAATATCCGGATCGCTACTTCGACGTGGCCATCGCCGAGCAACATGCGGTCACCTTCGCCGCCGGTCTCGCCATCGCCGACCAGAAACCCGTGGTCGCCATCTATTCGAGCTTCCTGCAGCGGGCCTATGACCAGCTTATCCACGACGTGGCGCTGCAAAACCTGCCGGTGCTGTTCGCCATCGACCGGGCCGGTCTGGTGGGGGCCGACGGCCCGACCCATCAGGGGGCGTTCGACATCAGCTTCCTGCGCACCGTGCCCAACATGGTGGTGATGACCCCGTCCGACGAGAACGAGTGCCGCCAGATGCTCTACACCGGCTATCTGTGCAACGGGCCAGCGGCGGTGCGCTACCCTCGTGGCAGCGGCACCGGTATCCAGGCCGAGAGCGAGATGCAGGCCCTGCCCCTCGGCAAGGGACGTGTCGTTCGTGAGGGCAAGGGGACCGCCATCCTGGCGTTCGGCACCCTGCTGCAACAGGCCAGAACAGCCGCCGAGGCGCTGGATGCCACCCTGGTGGACATGCGCTTCGTCAAACCCATGGACGAGGCGCTGGTGCTCTCTCTGGCCGCCTCCCACGATCAGTTCGTCACCCTTGAGGACAACGCCATCATGGGCGGTGCAGGCTCTGCGGTGAACGAGCTGCTGATGGGCTGCAAGCAGTGCAAACCGGTGCTCAACCTCGGCCTGCCGGACCGCTTCATCGAGCAGGGCACCCAGGATGAGATCTACGCCCTGCTGGGGCTGGACAGCGTGGGCATTCAGACCCGCATCGAGAGCTGGCTGCAGGCCTGACAAGGGTTATTGCAAGCAATAAAAAGGGCGCCTGATGGCGCCCTTTTTTTGTTATTCACTGTGCCAAACCAAACCTGCTCACACACTGTCGCGAGAAAGCCGTCAACAAGGTTACAAGCCGCTCAGGAACCGAGACATACATGAGCACTCCTGATTCCACATAAGTGAGCAGCACATGAACCTTGATCACGGCCTCGCAGCCAGTTCGTGGAGAGGTTTATCAGCCCTTGTAGATCTTCGGGTTGAACACATCCCGCAGCCAGTCACCCAGCAGGTTGATCACCAGCACCAGCACCACCAGGCAGAGGCCCGGGAAGGCGGTGATCCACCAGGAGCCGGAGAAGATGTAGTTGAAGCCCACGCTGATGAGCGACCCCAGCGACGGCTGATCCACCGGCATCCCCAGACCCAGGAAGGAGAGGGCCGCCTCGCTCATGATGGCGTTCGCCACCTGCACGGTGGAGATGACCAAGATGGGTGACAGGCAGTTCGGCAGAATGTGGCGGAACATGATGCGCGGGGCGCGGAACCCCATCACCTGAGCGGCTTCCACATACTCCTTCTTCTTCTCCGCCAGCACGGAGGCGCGCACCGTCCGGGCATACTGGGGCCACTCGGCGATACCGATGATCACCACCAGCATCAGGATGGCGAACTTCGAGTAGAACTCGGAGCCAAAGGTCGCCTGGAAGATGGCGGAGATGATGATCGCCACCATCATGGTGGAGAACGACAGCTGCACATCGGCAAAGCGCATCAGCAGGTTGTCGATGCGACCACCAAAGTAACCGGCCATCAGACCGATGACGATACCGAGCACCAGCTGCAGCCCCACCGCGAACAGACCAATGGTCAGCGAGATGCGGGCGCCATAGAGGATGGTGCTCCAGATGTCGCGTCCCTGGTTGTCGGTCCCGAGCCAGAAGCGGGCCTCGCCCCCTTCCAGCCAGGAGGGGGGCAGCTCCGCATCCATCAGATCGAAGCTGGTCTGGTCATAGACGTTGTGCGGTGCGATCCAGGGTGCCAGCAGAGCCGCCAGCACGAAGACCACAAACACCGCAAAGCTGAACATGGCTACCTTGTCCCGCAGGAAGTAGTAGACGATGTCGGAATTTTTGAAGCGTGCCCAACGGCTTGGGCTTGCAGTTACAGCATTAGTCATCTGTTACCCCTTGGCGGTCAGGTTGACGGTCGGGTTGATCAGCCCGTAGAGCAGGTCGACCAGGGTATTGGTCACCACGAAGATCAGGCCCACGAAGATGACGTAGGCGGTGATCAGCGGCGTATCGACCCGGTGGATCGCCTCAAGGAAGAGGAAGCCGGTCCCCGGCCACTGGAACACGCTCTCGGTCAGGATGGTGTAGGCCACCATGGTCCCGATCTGCACACCGCCCACCGTGATGACCGGCAGCATGGTGTTCTTCAGGGCGTGCTGGTAGTAGACCTTGTTGTTGTCCAGCCCCTTGGCACGGGCAAACTTGACGTACTCGGAGGAGAGCTGCTCCAGCATCTCCGAGCGCACCAGCCGGATGAACAGCGGCAGCATGATGGAGGAGAGGGAGACCGCAGGCAGCACCAGGTGCAGGATACCGTCCCAGGTAAAGAAGCCCGACTCCCAGCCCAGCAGGTTGTAGGTCTCGCCACGGCCATAGGCCGGCAGCCAGCCCAGCTGGATGGAGAAGAGGTACATCAGCATGATGGCGGTCAGGAAGACCGGGATCGAGATGCCGATGCTGCTCACCGCCATGATGACCTTGGTGAGGATGCTGCGCGGTCTTATCGCCGAATAAACCCCCAGCGGAATGGAGACCACGACGATGATGAGCGCGGCGGCAAACACCAGCTCAAGGGTAGCCACCAGCTTGTCGAGGATAACCTCGAGGGCTGGTCGCTTGAAGAAATAGGAAGTGCCCAGATCCCCGTGTACCGCGTTCTTCAAGAAGCGGCTGTATTTCACGAGGAAGGGATCATTGAGTCCCATCTTGTCGCGCAGCTCCTGGCGCACGGACTCGGAGACGGATTGTCCCACCAGTTCGCGCAGCGGATCCCCCAGGTTGTCCTGGATGGAGAAGGCGACCAGGCTGATGACGAACATCACTATCACGGCCTGATAGAACCGTTTCAGCAGGAATGTAAACATGCTTGTCCTTCTACGTGGCCTGTGTCTTGGCACAGGCTTCTGTTAATGGCGGGGCAACCATGGGTGCCCCGCCGGGTCCTTCCTTAAACGCTTCGCTTACTTGTTGACCACCAGGTCACCCAGATAAGGGAAGTTCATCACGTTGACCACCGGCTTGATGTCGACGTTCTTCTTGGCGCCATAGGCCAGGTCTTCCCAGTGCAGCGGCACATAGGCAGCGTCGTCGATCAGCATGGCTTCCACCTTCTGCAGGATGGCGGCACGCTTGGCAGGATCGGTCTCGGTGTTGGCTTCCATCACCATCTTGTCAGCTTCCGCGTTGGCATAACCGCCGCAGTTGTACTGACCCATGCCGGTCTTGGCATCCTTGGTGAAGGTCAGGAACTCGAAGAAGTTCGCACTGTCTTCGGTGTCGGAGTGCCAGCCGATCAGCTGCATGTCAGCGGCGCACTTGTCAAACTCCGGCCAGTACTGGGCCACCGGCATGGTCTTCAGATCCACCTTGATGTTGATCTTGGACAGCATGGCGGAGACGGCCTGGGCAATCTTGACGTCGTTGACGTAGCGGGCAGCCGGGGAGATGAAGCTCATCTTGAAGCCCTTCTCGTAACCGGCTTCCTTCATCAGCTCCTTGGCCTTGGCCAGATCATACTGGGGCTTGAGGGCCTCGTTGTAGCCTGCGTAGCCTTTCGGGCTCAGCTGGCCGGCCGGGGTACCGAAGCCCTTGTTGATCTTGTCGACGATGCCCACCTGATTGATGGCGTAGTTGATCGCCTGACGCACGCGCTTGTCTTTCAGCGCAGGGTTGGTGTTCTGGTTCAGCTCGATGATGATGGCACGGGTACCGGACAGGGTGACCAGCTGGGAATCCTTGCCGTTCTTCACGCGCTCCAGATCGTTCGGGGCAACCGGGTAGATCATGTCCACGTCGCCGCCCAGCAGGGCTGCAACACGGGTGGCGTCTTCCTTGATCGGTACCACGGTCAGGTTCTCGACGTTGCCCTTGGAGGCCTTGTCCCAGTAGTTGGCGTTGCGCACGTATTCCAGCTTCACGCCCTGCTCGCGGAACTTGACGCTGAACGGACCGGTACCGGAGACATTGGTAGAGGCGAAGGAGTCACCGTTCTTCACGATCTCGGCCTTGTCCTTGCCCGCCTCTGTCTTGCCGCTATAGAACTTGGAGTCCATCGGGAAGATGTAGGTGACGGTCTGCAGCACCAGCGGGAACGGCTTGGCGGTGACGAGATCCACGGTGAAATCATCCACCTTCTTGGCTTCGGCGATGGGGTCGAAGATCGCCTTGAAGTCCGGGGAGGCCTTCAGACGGTTGACGGTCCATACCACGTCATCGGCGGTGAAGTCGTTGCCGGAGTGGAACTTCACACCCTTGCGCAGGTGGAAACGGACGGTCTTGTCGTCGATGCGCTCATACTTCTCGGCCAGACGCGGCTCGAACTGCAGATCCTGGGTGTAACGCATCAGGGGGTCGAACACCAGGTGAGACATCTCCAGGGTCTGACCGGAGAGCTGCTCCTGCGGGTCCAGCGAGGTGGCGTCGGACGCGACGGCGACCTTGATGTCGGCAGCAGAAACGTTGAACGCGAGACCAGCGGCGAACAGCGCCATGGCGATCTTGGATAATCCTTTCTTCATGTCTTTCTCCATGCTTTTGGCTTTTTATTGACAGACAAACCGGCGAACCGGTGCTTTCCTAGCTTGCGATTTCCAGCCCCTCGCGGGACATTCCCTTGAATTCCGGCATGAGGGAGATCAGCTTGCGGCTGTACTCATGCTCGGCATTGGTGAACAGTTTCTCGGTCTCGGCCACTTCCACCAGATGACCGTGCTGCATCACACCGATGCGGTCGCACATCTGGCGGATGACCGGCAGATCGTGACTGATGAACAGCATGGTGAGCCCAAGCTCCTGTTGCAAGTCTTTGAGCAGGTTGAGGATCTGGGCCTGCACCGAGACATCCAGCGCCGAGGTCGGCTCGTCGCAGATGAGGAAGCGCGGGCGGGTCGCCAGGGCGCGGGCAATGGAGATGCGCTGGCGCTGACCACCGGAGAATTCGTGGGGATACTTGACCCCGGCGCCGCGGCCCAGGCCCACGTGATCCAGCAGGTCCCCGACGATCTGCTCTATCTGCCGCTCGCTCTCGGCGAGGCGGTGGAAGCGGATCGGCTCGGCGATGATGTCACGCACCTTCATGCGCGGGTTCATCGAAGAGTAGGGATTCTGGAACACCATCTGCATCTGGCGGCGCAGGGGGCGACGCTCGTGCTCCCCTTTCAGGGCGGTGAGATCGATCCCCTCGAAGACAATCTTGCCGGTGTCGGGCGGATAGAGCCCGGTGATGGCACGGGCGATGGTGGACTTGCCGGAGCCCGACTCCCCCACCAGACCGAAAGTCTCACCCTCGAAGATCTCGAAGCTGATGTTGTTGCAGGCGCGCACGTACTGGCGGCGGCTCGGGAAGATGGAATCCTTGGTGACGAACTTCAGATCCACGTTCTCCACCCGCAACAGCGCGCCTTCATAGGTGCGCTCGTCCTGACTCTGGCCGAGCCAGTGGGTCTTGAGATCGATGCTGGTATCCGCCGCACCGGCATCCTCGATATAGGAGACCAGGGGGAAGCGCACCAGCTTGACATCCGAGCGGGGAACCGCCGAGATGAGGCTGCGGGTATAGGGGTGATTGGGGCGGCCCAGTACCTGTTCCGTGGTGCCGAACTCCACCAGATCGCCGCGGTACATCACCGCCACCTTGTCGGTGACGTTGGAGACCACCCCCATGTCATGGGTCACCAGCATGCAGCCGACCTGACGCTCTTTGCACAGGTTGCGGATGAGCTGGAGGATCTGATCCTGGATGGAGACGTCCAGCGCCGTGGTCGGCTCATCGGCGATGATGAGCTCGGGATCCCCGGAGAGGGCGATGGCGATCACCACCCGCTGGCGCATGCCACCGGAGAACTGGTGAGGATACTGCTTGATGCGCACGTCCGGGTTCGGGATCCCCACCGCCCCCATCAGCTCGAGGGCCTTGGCAAAGGCCGCCTCGCGGGACAGGTCGGTGTTGGCGAGGATGGTCTCCACCAGCTGCTGCTCCACGGTGAACAGCGGGTTGAGGGAGGTCATGGGATCCTGGAAGATGAAACCGATGCGCGAGCCGCGAATGGCCCGCATCTCGTTCTGGCTCTTCCCGGAGATGAGCTCGCCGTTGAGGTAGATATCACCACGGGCGATGCGACCGGGCGGGCTCAACAGATCGATGACGGCGTTGCCGATGGTGGATTTGCCAGCGCCGGACTCACCGACGACGCCGACGATCTCGCCCTTTTCAACAGAAAAAGAGAGATCCTTGACCGCGGCAAGCACCCCGTAGCGGGAGGGGTACTCGATCCGCAAGTTTTTGACTTCAAGCAAGGACATGGTTACCTCTGCGGGGGACATCCGTCCCAAATAATTCGTCCGTAAATCAGCCGCAGATGCTGGTTGTGCCTTGGTACTGCTCGAGAGCCGTTGTTGTGTAATTAACGCTCAATCCATGAGGCAGCCAAACCAGCGATCCGGGCGGGTTTTTTGCATTTTTTTGGAATAACCCGCGAGTAAGTTAGTCGGTTTGCCCGCGGGTGTAAATGATCCAGTTATACAATTTCGCAATACTTTGCCCAGAGAATGCCGACACCCTGGGGTTAAAATGTCGATAAAAGTCACATTACCAGAGATTACGCTGGCATTGCGAGACCATCAACCAATTATGTTTCAACAAAATAGCAACAAACCATCTTATTCACTATCAGCATTATGCTGACCAGCTTCGAATGAGTAGTGAATATTTATGTGAAATGATTTTTTGACGGCAGCATATCCGGAGTAAGGAAAAATAGGCAGAGCTAAATAGGGACAATGCAGAAGGATCAACCTGGGCCACAGACCCGCCGGCACGGCAAGCCGGGAGGGATTGCATACAAAAAAACGCAGGCCCCTCAGGGCCTGCGTGTGCGGTATATCCGACCTCTTTGCAAGGGAGAGGAGTGAAAAACAACGAGACGGGCGTTCGGGAGCCGCCTCCCCTCACCAGTGGGCAAGCAGTTGCATGCAGGCCAGGGCGAACAGGCCGGCGATGAGATCGTCCAGCATGATGCCAAGCCCGCCGTGAATGCGGCGATCGAACCAGGAGATGGGCCAGGGCTTGAGCACGTCGAACAGGCGAAACAGCACGAAGCCCGCCAGCACCCACTCCCAGCCGGCCGGGGCCGCAATCATGGTGACCCCGAATCCGATGACCTCGTCCCAGACGATGGCCCCGTGATCCGGCATCCCGATGGCGTCGGTGGCGCTCTGGCAGATGCGGATGCCCGCCACGAAACCCACCACCAGCAGGGCGATGAACCAGGAGGTCGGCAGCCCGCTCACCAAGAGATAGAGCGGGATGGCTGCCAGGGTCCCCATGGTGCCCGGCGCCTTGGGGGAGAGACCGGAGCCAAAGCCCACCGCCAGGAAGTGGAGCGGGTTTTTAAGGTTCAGCCGCGTCAGTTCGGGCTTTATCTTGAAAGACATCATGCGAAGTGATCCCAGCCCTTGAGGTGCAGTTCGACGGGTTGTTCGTCCTGCAGGTAGTCGATGCCAGGCTCCCCGGCCAGGATGCGGCCGATGCGGGTGAACTTCACGCCACAATTGGCCAGCGCCGTGTCCAGGGCGCCGTGATGCTCCTGAGGCACGGTGAAGCAGAGCTCGTAGTCGTCGCCCCCGGCCAGGGCCAGCTGCCAGGCATCCATGGCCGGCACCGCATCCTGCAACACGGGGGAGAGGGGCAGCAGATTGAGATCGATCTGGGCCCGCACACCGGACGCCTTGAGGATGTGGCCGAGATCGGACGCCAGGCCGTCTGAGAGATCCAGGGCGCTGCTGGCCAGCCCGCGCAGGGCCTGACCGGCCAGGATGCGGGGATGGGGATGGTCGAGGCGCGGCAACACGGCCGCCAGCTGGTTCTCGTTGAGGGTGCGCTTGCCCAGCAGGTGGGAGAGCGCCAGGGCGGCATCTCCCAGGGTACCGGTCACGTAGACCCCGTCACCGGCCTTGGCGCCGCTGCGCATCAGGGCGCGACCTGCCGGGACCGATCCTTTCACCGAGACGGTGATGGAGAGGGGCCCGCGGGTCATGTCTCCCCCCACCAGCGCCACGTTGTAGTACTCGGCGAGCTCGAGGAACCCTTCGGCGAAACCGGCGACCCAGCGCTCGTTGATGGCGGGCAGGGTCAGGGCCAGGGAGACCCAGCGCGGCTCGGCACCCATGGCGGCCAGATCGGAGAGATTGACCGCCAACGCCTTGTAGCCGAGATCCACCGGATCCATGTCGGGGAAGAAGTGCACGCCGCTCACCAGGGTGTCCGTGCTCACCGCCAACTGGGCGTCGGGGGGCAGGGTCAGCAGGGCACAGTCATCTCCAGGGCCCATCACCACGTCCTTGCGGGCGTGGGGGACCTTGAAGTACTTCTCAATCAGCTCAAATTCACCCATACAGTAAAAAGCCAGCAATAAGCTGGCTCCTCTCTTAATTGCTGACGGACAGCAGGATCAGCGCTTGGGCAGCGTCTTGATCACCTTGTCCAGGACGCCGTTGACAAACTTGTGGCTGTCATCGGCGGCGAAGGCTTTGGCCAGCTCGATCGCTTCGTTGATCACCACGCGCGGCGGCACATCTTCACGACGGGTCAGCTCGTAGGTCGCCAGACGCAGGATCGCCTTGTCCACCATGTCCACTTCTTCCAGCGGACGGGAGAGGAAAGGCGCGAACACCTTGTCCAGCTCGTTGCAGTGGACCGCTACCCCGAACAGCAGATCGCGGAAATAGTTCAGGTCCACACCCTTGGTGTCCTGATCGATCTTGAACTGCTCTTCGATGTCGCCCACGTTGGCCTGGGTCATCTGCCACTGGTAGATGGCCTGGGTGGCGCAATGGCGGGCCTTACGGCGCTCGGACGGTTTCAATGCATTTCTCCTCGTTACACGTCCAGTTGTTTCAGGACGTTGATCATTTCGAGCGCGCTCAGTGCAGCCTCTGCACCCTTGTTACCCGCCTTGGTACCGGCGCGTTCGATGGCTTGTTCAATGTTTTCGGTGGTCAGCACGCCGAAGGCAACGGGAATGTCGTATTCCATCATTACCTGGGCCAGACCCTTGCCGTTCTCGCTCGCTACCAGTTCGAAGTGGTAGGTACCGCCGCGGATGACGGTGCCGAGTGCGACGATGGCGTCGTATTGACCGCTCTTGGCCAGCTTCTTGGCCGCCAGGGGAATTTCGACGGCCCCCGGTACACGCACCAGGGTCAGATTGCTCTCCTGGACCTGACCTTGACGCTTCAGCACGTCCAGCGCGCCGTTCACCAGGCTGTCATTGATGAAGCTGTTGAAACGGGCAACGACAATAGCAACACGCGCCTCGGGAGCGGCGATATTTCCTTCGATAATCTTCATTGGAAATCCTGTCTCTGTGCAATCAATTAGGGGCCGGGCTCAAAAGTGCACGCATTCTAGCACAACAGAGCCGCGACAAAAAACCATGGCCGCAACGGGCGGCCATGGTGATGAATTCAACCGTACGCAGCGCTTACTCGCCGACGTACTCCACCACTTCCAGACCAAAGCCACCGAGGGCATGGTACTTCTTGGGAGAGCTCAACAGGCGCATCTTGCCGACCCCCAGCGCCTTGAGGATCTGGGAGCCGACGCCGACCCGGCGCGAGGTACCCTGCCACTTGGCCCCTTCCGGTGCCAGCCCCTTGTCGGCGGCTTCAAAACCCTTGACCCTGGCCAGCAGCTCGGCGCCATGGGCTTCCGCCCCCAGGATCACCAGCACCCCGCCCTCGTCGGCGATGCGGGCCATGGATTTGGGCAGCGGCCAGCTGCGGGCGCTGTGGCGGTCGGTGAGCAGCAGATCGCTCAGCACGTCGTGCAGGTGCACCCGTACCAGGGTCGGCTGGTCGGCCTTCACGTCCCCTTTCTTCAGGGCGAAGTGCACCTGGTTGTCGATGGTGTCGCGGAAGGTGACGAGGTCGAACTCGCCGTATTCGGTGGGCAACTTGCACTCGGCCACTTTCTCTACCGTGGTCTCGTGCTGGTTGCGGTATTCGATAAGGTCGGCAATGGTGCCGAGCTTGATGCCGTGCTGCTCGGCGAAGATCTCGAGATCCGGGCGCCGGGCCATGGTGCCGTCTTCGTTGAGGATCTCGACGATGACGGAGGCAGGCTCGAAGCCAGCCAGCCGGGCCAGATCGCAGCCCGCTTCGGTGTGGCCGGCGCGGGTCAACACACCGCCATCCTGCGCCATCAGCGGGAAGATGTGGCCGGGCTGCACCAGATCAGCGGCCTTGGCATGGGGCGCCACCGCGGCCTGTACAGTGACGGCGCGGTCGGCGGCGGAGATGCCAGTGGTCACCCCTTCCGCCGCCTCGATGGAGACGGTGAAGGCGGTGGAGAACTGGGCATTGTTGCGATCGACCATCAGCGGCAGCGCCAGCTGCTTGCAGCGATCCCGGGTCAGGGTCAGGCAGATGAGGCCACGACCGTAGCGCGCCATGAAGTTGATGTCTTCCGGGCGGACACAGGAGGCGGCCATGATCAGGTCCCCTTCGTTCTCCCTGTCTTCGTCATCCATCAGGATCACCATCTTGCCAGCCTTGATATCGGCAATGATTTCCTGGGTCGTGCTCAGCGCCATGGGCTACTCCATCAACATGCTTGGGGATTGAGCCAGTCGGCTCGACTTGATACTGCGTATTGTGCTCTAGATGGGGGCACGCGGCCCCGTTTCAATCCGCGCGGGATCACAGAACCGCGTTTTCCCGTAAAACGGCTCACAAGAATCCGGACTGGGCCAGCTTTTCCAGGGTCAGGGTAGAGGCACTGCTCTGCTCGCGCTTGCCCGTCATCAGCCGCTCCAGATAGCGGGCTATCTGGTCCACCTCGAGATTGACCCGGTAGCCGGGTTTCCAGCGGGCGATGGTGGTCTCCTGGGCGGTGTGGGGCACAATGGTCAGCCGGAACAGATCCCCCTGAACCGCATTGACGGTGAGGCTGATGCCATCCACCGCAATGGAGCCCTTCTCGGCGATGTAGCGCGAGAGCTCCCCCGGCGCCTTGATCCAGTATTCGATGGCGCGGCCGCTGGACGATTTGCTCTTCACCTCGCCGATGCCGTCCACGTGGCCAGAGACCAGGTGGCCGCCGAGGCGGGAAGTGGGCATCAACGCCTTCTCGAGGTTGACCGGATCCCCCACCTTGGCGGCAGAAAAACCGGTGCGGGAGAGGGTTTCCAGGGAGACGTCGGCGGTGTAGCTGTGATCCCCAAGCGCCACCACGGTGAGACAGACGCCGTTGGTGGCGATGGAGTCGCCCAGCTTGACGTCACTGAAGTCCAGGGTCGGCGCGTGCACGGTGAGGGCCATGTCCTCCCCCTGGCGACGCAGCTCGGCCAGGGTTCCCACCGCTTCGATAATTCCGGTAAACATGCAGATCACCTTGCTGATGACGGGGGCGATGGATGCCCCCGTGAACATTGAAAAATCAGGCTATTTTCGCAGTGATGCGAATATCCTGGCCAAGCATGCGCACATCCTTGAGGTTGAGTTTGGGGGCCTGGAACAGCCGGGTCAGCCCCGGCAGATGGAACAGGCCGCGCCCCTCATCCCCCATCAGTTTGGGCGCCTGATAGAGCACCAGCTCGTCCACCAGCCCCTTCTCCAGCAGGGCGCCGCACAGCCGCGGCCCCGCCTCCACCAGTACCGAGTTGACGTTCTGTTTGGCCAGCAGCATGAACAGACTGACCAGATCCAGCTTGCCATCCAGCAGCGGCACTTCCAACTGCTGCACCCAGGCGGGCCACTCACCGGATGCCTTGTGGCGGGCCAGCAGTACCGGGCTCTCGCTCTGGAACAGGGGCAGATCCGGGGTGAGCCGGTTTTGCGAATCCACGATGACCCGCAGTGGCTGGCGCAGGGTCTCTTTGGGATAGACCGCCTTGACCGAGGGGGGCAGCTCGTCCCAGCGCACGGTGAGGGAGGCACCATCCGCCAGCACGGTTTCGGCGCTGGAGAGGACCGCATCGTGACGGGCCCGCAGCCGCTGCACGTCCCGGCGCGCCTCCGGAGAGGTGATCCACTGGCTCTCGCCACTCGCCATGGCGGTGCGACCATCCAGGCTCGCCCCCAGCTTGACCGTCACCAGCGGAAACGCGGTGCGCATCCGCTTGAAGAAACCGGGATTGAGGGCCTCGGCTTCCGCGGCCAGCAGGCCGAAATCGGTCTTGATCCCCGCCTCGGAGAGCATCCGCAGGCCGCGCCCGCCCACCTGGGGATTGGGATCCACCATGGCAGCCACCACCCGGGTCACCCCGGCCTTGATGAGCGCCTCGGCGCAGGGCGGCGTGCGACCATGATGGGAGCAGGGCTCCAGGGTCACATAGGCGGTGGCACCGCGGGCCTCTTCCCCTGCCGCGTGCAGGGCATAGACCTCGGCATGGGGCTCACCGGCCCGCTTGTGCCAGCCCTCCCCCACCACCACGCCGGCCTTCACCAGCACGGCGCCGACGCAGGGGTTGGGAGCCGTGGTGTAACGGCCGCGCCGGGCCAGTTCGAGGGCCCGGCTCATCCATTGGTAATCGTCTTGACTAAACATCCGGGCTCCTGTGTCCAGCAACCTGTCCCCCGTGGCACGGCCATCCGATGGGACAAGAAAATAGGGTGTACGCGCTTGCAGCACGCCTTCTCGGGCAGATCGGCCATGGCATCTGACGCCATGGCGACGGGCACACACATCGCAGGATGCGGCCGCACGCCTTCATACTTTTTCACCAGTGCAACGATGCGCTATCTAGATATCTCACTGGTGTAACAACTGGCGCTGCCGCGACGGCAGGCCCTCTCTTATTCACATAGGGAGCGACAGGCCGGCGTTACTTCTCCAGCTTGGCGATCTCTTCCCCGAATTCGCGAATGTCTTCAAAGCTGCGGTAGACGGAGGCAAAGCGGATGTAGGCCACCTTGTCCAGGCTCTTGAGCTCATCCATCACCAGATTGCCCACCAGCTGGGAGGCCACCTCCCGCTCACCGGTGGCCCGCAGGCGGGACTTGATGTGGTTGACCGCCTTCTCGATGGCCTCCATGCTCACCGGCCGCTTCTCCAGCGCCCGCAGAATGCCGGCACGCAGTTTGTCTTCGTTGAAGGGCTCGCGGGAGCCGTTGGACTTGATGACGCGGGGCATGACCAGTTCGGCCATTTCGAAGGTGGTAAAACGCTCGTGACAGAGCAGGCATTCGCGACGGCGGCGCACCTGATGGCCCTCGGCCACCAGACGGGAATCGATCACCTTGGTATCAACGGCACTACAGAAAGGGCAATGCATCTGACCTCCGGCGTGGATGAAAATGGGCGCGAGCCCCGGGGGCTGGCGCTAGGCCGGCCAGTGTAACACGGCCATCCAGAACCGGTAAAAGCCCATGAAAACAAGGGACAACCAGACAGACCTTCGGGCAGGACTCAGTCGTCATAGGGCAACGCCTCGGGGTCGCAATCCTGGTAATCGGGGGCAGGATCCGCCGCGAACCGGCGAGCAGCCACATGGCTGTGACCCAGCATCAGCGCCTTGCCCACCCGGTGCATGCCATCCATCACCCGACCGGCGCTGTCCAGCAGGATGGGATAGGCGAGATCCGCCGCCATCATGAGCTGGCAATGCGCCACCACGCTGCGCACCGTGGGACTGGCGGCGTTATGGCCGTACCAGTGCACCTGATCGAGCTCGGCAATCTCGCCAAGCGGCACCGCCTGCACCGGCAGGTTGCGGCTCAGCCGGATCAAGCGGCGCACATCCCAGGCCAGCAGCCCCTGTTCGCTGGCGCGAAGGTGGTACTGGGCGCGAACCGTCTGCCGCAGTGACGCCTCCAGCACGTCCTCTTCCATGTCATCGCACATGATCACCTCTGTCTCATCTTGCCAGACGCTGCAAAAAACAATGCCACCCGAGGGTGGCATTGGTCTTCAACCTGAAGGTCAGGCTGATTATGCGTAGACCGGGAAGCGGCGGCAGATGTCCAGCACCTTCTCGCGCACGGTCGCCAGCACTTCTTCGTTGTCGTGGCTGTCCAGCACGTCGCAGATCCAGTTGGCCAACTGGATGGACTCGGCTTCCTTGAAGCCGCGGCGGGTGATGGCCGGGGTGCCGATACGCACGCCGGAGGTCACGAACGGGGAACGCGGGTCGTTCGGTACGGAGTTCTTGTTGACGGTGATGTTGGCCTTGCCGAGGGCTGCGTCAGCATCTTTGCCGGTCAGCTCGCGACCGATCAGGTCAACCAGCATCAGATGGTTGTCGGTACCGCCGGAGACGATCTTGTAGCCGCGCTCGATAAAGGTCGCCGCCATGGCCTTGGCGTTCTTCACGACCTGGGCCTGGTAGGTCTTGAACTCGGGCTCCAGCGCTTCCTTGAAGGCCACGGCCTTGCCGGCGATGACGTGCATCAGCGGGCCGCCCTGACCACCCGGGAAGACGGCGGAGTTCAGCTTCTTGTACAGATCTTCGTCGTCGGCGGCGGAGAGGATCAGACCACCGCGCGGACCGGCCAGGGTCTTGTGGGTGGTGGAGGTGACCACGTGAGCGTGGGGCACCGGGTTCGGGTAGACGCCGGCGGCAATCAGACCGGCTACGTGGGCCATGTCCACGAACAGGTAAGCACCGATCTTGTCGGCGATCTCGCGCATGCGGGCCCAGTCGACGATGCCGGAGTAGGCGGAGAAGCCGCCGATCATCATCTTCGGCTTGTGCTCAACGGCCAGGCGCTCCATCTCGTCGTAGTCGATCTTGCCGGACTCGTCGATGCCGTAGGGGATGATGTTGTACAGCTTGCCGGAGAAGTTGACGGGGGAGCCGTGGGTCAGGTGACCGCCGTGGGCCAGGTTCATGCCGAGCACGGTGTCGCCTGGTTGCAGCAGGGCCATGTAGACGGCGCTGTTGGCCTGGGAGCCGGAGTGCGGCTGCACGTTGGCGTAGGTGGCACCGAACAGCTCTTTGGCGCGCTCGATGGCCAGGGTTTCAACCACATCCACATACTCGCAACCGCCGTAGTAACGCTTGGCCGGGTAGCCTTCGGCGTACTTGTTGGTCAACTGGGAGCCCTGGGCTTCCATGACGCGGGGGCTGGTGTAGTTCTCGGACGCAATCAGCTCGATGTGCTCTTCCTGACGACGGGTCTCGTCTGTGATGGCCTGCCACAGCTCTGGATCATAGCCGGCGATGGTCATGTCACGTTTCAACATCCGTTTATCTCCTGAAAATCGTTTGCGCGATAGGTGAAGTGGGCCCGCGCATTGTAACGTGAGCTGGATCAAAGAGACAGTCCAACCACCCAAAAAATTGTTTATAAAATGTAAAATACGTCGCAAATTTCGAATCCCGCCCCCTGGCTTCGCTCATCCCCCCGGCCTCCCCACACCAGCAATCCGGCTCCAGCCATCGTCCCCGCTTCCCGGGCAAGGCGATGAAAACCAGAGCCAGATCATGGATATAGCATTTACTAACAGATAACATCTTTAGGCCATGGGACATCTGCACGAGCGGGTGTCGCTCCCTGCCATCCCGGAACACAAGGGGAAACGCCATGATGGATCATCTGATGCTGTTCGTGATTGTCGCGGTCTTCGCTCTCTTCTACTGGGTCTACTACACCGCCAGCCGCAAGGGTGCCTGCACCGCCAACTGGGAGACACTTCCCACCCGGGAGCAGTACCTGGCGGCCCATCCCGGCGCCGCCGACGGGGATCTCATTTTCTGCATCCATTGCGGTCATCATCAGCAGCGGGAGGTCGGCCTGGTGCACCAGATGGATTACCGCCGCCAGCACATCTGCCCCCGTTGCAAGCAGGTGCTCTATCGCGTCGAGGAGTAGGTCGGCCTCCTCGTCGCCCACGGCGATCCCGCGATAGCGCCCCCCTCTCCTGGCGCTATCCGGCCAAAAGGCCCCATGAGTTTCCTTTATTTTTAAAGTCGTTAGAATCGGGGGCCATCAAGGCTCCCGATTGTCATCCACGGAGGAAAAATGCAGGAATTCATGGCGACCAGCGAACGCCGGGCCGAGCTTTACTGGTGGTTTTCCACCCTGTTTGCTGCCGAACTCAGTGATGCACAGATCGCTGAATACGACACCTATGACGTGCGCAGCTTCTTGAAGAGCCTCTCCACCCTCGATCCCATGCGCGAAGCCGTGGCCGAGCTCAACGACGCCATCGCCCGCCTGCTGGTGCGCCCCGAGCGCCAGACGGCCCTGGCCGCCGACTTCGCCGGCCTGTTCCTGAGCGCTCCCGGGCAGGGTGCCCTGCCCTACGAATCCCTCTACCGGGGCGAAGACAAGCAGCTGATGCAGGCACCCATGACCGAGATGCAGGCACGCCTCGATCGCCTCGGCATCAATGTCAGCGACAAATACAATGAGCCTGCCGATCATCTGGCCATCGAGCTGGACCTGATGGGCAGCCTCATCATCCGCGCCGCCGAGTCGACCACCGCCGACCAGCGCGAGGCGTGGCTTGGCGAGCAGGAGTCCCTGCTGCACGGCCACCTGCTGGGCTGGTTCGAGCGCTTCGAGCAGGCCTGCCGGGCCGCCGACAAGTTTGGCTTCTACGGTGCCAGTGCCCGCCTGCTGGGGGTGTTCCTCAAGATGGACGCCAACTACCTCTCCCTGGTCAAACCGGCACCGTCCGCCGACTGAGCCCGGCATGAAGACAGCCCTGCTTCTTATCGCATGCTGGCTGCTGGCCCTGATCCCGCTGGATCAGGGTCTCACTCCCCTCGTGACGCTGCTGTTCAACCCGGACCGCGCGCTCTACGGCACCGCCCAGCTCACCGGCTTTGCCGGCATCCTGCTGACCCTCTACCTCGCCAATCTCGGGGTGGAAGTGGTGCTGCGTCGCCGCTTCCAGATAGCGGGCATGCTGGCCCTGCTCGCCGCCTGGACAGATTTCATCAACAGCAGCGGCACCGAGAGCCACTGGCTGGTGCTCTACGCCATGGCGTTGCCGTTTCATCTGGTGGGCTGGCTGGTATTTGTTCGCGGGATCCAGGCGTTTGGCCGCCAGAAAGGCTGACATCTCGTTGATTTCACACCCTTCTCACACTTTCTTTCTCTCCTGACACTTCCTGCCATACTGACACAGTCGTCCAAATGACAAAGCAATCAATTCAGGAGCCTCCATGGAAAAAGTGCTACCCGAATCGGTTCCGACACGGCATTTGTCAGGCCCGCTCTCTCCCCACGAGTTGCAACAGCTGTTCGCCCAGGCGCCCGTCGGGATTGGGGTCTTCGATCACGAATTCAGGTGTCGCGACGTCAACGGACGCTTTGCCGAACTGACCGGCCTCGCGCGGGCAGAGCACCCGGGCAAGACGCTGTTCGACATTGTCCCTGCCCAGACTCCCCAGCTGCTCCCGCTGTTTCAGCAACTGCGGCAAGGTCCCCCCCGATGCACATTTGAGGTGGAAATGGTCGGTCTCTCCCGCGCGGCCTCCCCGGCACGCTGGCAAGTGAGCGTCAGCTCCGTGCTGGATGAGGAGGGCACCTTCAGCGGCATCTTCCTCGTGATGAGGGAATCCGCGCAGACAGGCCCCCACCTCGACGCACCCGCGTCACCCGGCCTGCAGGAGATGACCCACCGCCATGCACTGCGTCTCTATCAGGCCGAAGCCCGCTTGCAGCACCTCTCCTATTACGATCCCCTCACCGATCTCGGCAATCGCCATCTGCTGCAAGAGCGCCTCACCCTGGAGATAGAGACGGCCAGGGTGAACCACCACGTCCTGGCGCTGCTGTTCATCGATCTCGACGGCTTCAAGCTCATCAACGACAACCTGGGGCACAGTGCCGGCGATCTGCTGCTCAAGCTGTCGGCAGACCGCATTCGCCACTGTCTGCGCCCCGGAGACATCGCCATCCGGCTGGGGGCAGACGAATTTCTGGTGTTGCTGCCCGCCATCAGGGAGACCCAGGATCTGCTGGGTCTCATCGAGGGGTTGCAACGCAGGCTGCACGATCCCGCCGACATCGGCCAGGAGCGGGTGAGGCTCTCCGCCAGCATCGGCGTCTCCCTCTATCCGGAGCATGGCCAGACCCCGGACAGCCTCATCAGCGCGGCGGACAACGCCATGCATGAAGCCAAGCGCCGTGGCCGCAACGGCTATCTGTTCCACTCCCCCGACATGACGGCACAGACCAGGGAGCGGATGCTGCTGGAGCAGGGACTGCTCAAGGCCATTGAGCAGCAACAGTTTCGCCTGCTCTACCAACCCATGACGGATCTGGCGGATGGTCATCTCAGCGGCCTGGAGGCCCTGATCCGCTGGCAGCATCCCAGCCTTGGCATGATATCCCCGGACCGTTTCATTCCGGTGGCAGAGGAGTGCGGTCTCATCGAACCACTGGGCGAATGGGTGATGCGCACCGCCTGCCGGCAAGGGCAGCAGTGGCTAGCCGAAGGGCTCGCCGTGCCCCGGCTCTCGGTCAATGTGTCGGTCAGGGAGATGCGTTCCCACGACTACGTGGAGCGGGTGACAGCCATTCTGGCCGAGACCGGTTTTCCTGCCGAACGGCTGGAGATCGAGGTGACCGAGAGCATCATCCAGAGCGTGGATCACAGTCTGCGGCTCTTCACCCGTCTCAAGGCGCTGGGGGTGCAGATCGCCATCGACGACTTCGGCACCGGTTTCTCCTCCCTGAGCCTGCTCAGGAGCCTGCCCATCGATCGCATCAAGATAGACAGAGCCTTCGTCCAGGCGTTGCCCGACGACAAGCACAGCCGCGAGCTGTGCCGTACCATAGTCCAGCTGGCCAGCTCCCTCGGCATGGCCGTCACGGCGGAAGGCATAGAAACCCAGCCCCAGCGCCAGTTCCTGCAATCCCTGCGTTGCGAAGAGGGACAAGGCTACCTGTTCAGCCATCCCCTGCCAGAACCCAGCCTGCCTCCCCTGCTCCCCCTCCGCCATTGAGCCTTGGCCGCGCCACCACGCAAGCAAAGAAGGGAGCCCATGGCTCCCTTCTGCTTCATCATCATGGCTTCCCGCCCGCTATCTTCGTCGCTATCCAAAAGTCTAATTGCCCTCGGGAACCAAAGGTATAAGTTGTTACTCAATCATTAAGAAAATGTATTCACAGGAGTGAGAGATGAGCGAGAGCAAGGTCTACCCGGTCAAGGCCCACATCGGCAACGGCGCCCTGCTGGACAAGGAAGGTTATGAAGCCATGTATCAGGCATCGGTGCAGGATCCGGACGCCTTCTGGGGGGAGCAGGGCAAGATCCTCGACTGGATGACCCCCTACACCCGCGTCAAGAACACCTCCTACGATCCGGGCCACGTCTCCATCAAGTGGTATGAGGATGGCCTGCTCAACGTCTCGGCCAACTGCCTGGACCGCCATCTGAGCGAGCGCGGCGACAAGGTCGCCATCATCTGGGAAGGGGACAACCCGGCCGAAGATCGCAAGATCACCTATCGCGAACTGCACGCCGAAGTATGCAAGTTTGCCAACGTGCTCAAAGCCCAGGGGGTCAAGCGTGGCCACATGGTCTGCCTTTATATGCCCATGGTGCCGGAGGCGGCCATCGCCATGCTGGCCTGTACCCGCATCGGGGCCGTGCACAGCATCGTCTTCGGCGGCTTCTCGCCGGAGGCGCTCTCGGGCCGCATCATCGACTCCGGCGCCTCCGTCGTCATCACCGCCGATGAGGGGTTGCGAGGCGGTCGCCCCATCCCCCTCAAGAAGAACGTGGATGAGGCCCTTACCCACCCGGATACCAAGGTCAGCAAGGTGATCGTCCTCAAGCGCACCGGTGGCAACGTGGCCTGGCACGAGCACAGAGACATCTGGTGGCATGATGCGGTCAACGCCGCCAGCCCGGATTGTCCGCCCGAAGCCATGGGCTCCGAAGATCCCCTGTTCGTGCTCTACACCTCCGGCTCCACCGGCAAACCCAAGGGTGTGCTGCACACCACGGGCGGCTATCTGGTCTATGCCGCCCTCACCTTCAAATACGTGTTCGACTACCACGAAGAGGACATCTACTGGTGTACCGCCGACGTGGGTTGGGTCACCGGTCACTCCTATCTGGTCTACGGGCCGCTGGCCAACGGCGCCACCACCGTCATGTTCGAAGGGGTGCCCAACTACCCGGCTACCAACCGCATGAGCCAGGTGGTTGACAAGCATCAGGTCACCATCCTCTATACCGCCCCCACCGCCATTCGCGCACTGATGGCCAAGGGCAAGGAGGCTGTCGAAGGCACTTCCCGCACCAGCCTGCGCATCATGGGGTCGGTGGGTGAACCCATCAACCCGGAAGCCTGGGAGTGGTACTACCGCACCATCGGCGACGAGCGCTGCCCCATCGTCGACACCTGGTGGCAGACCGAGACCGGCGGCATCCTCATCACTCCGCTGCCCGGCGTCACCGCCCTCAAGCCCGGCTCGGCCACCCGTCCCTTCTTCGGAGTACAGCCTGCTCTGGTGGACAACCTGGGTGAGCCGCTGGAGGGCGCCACCGAGGGCAACCTGGTGATCACCGACTCCTGGCCCGGCCAGATGCGTACCGTGTTCGGAGATCACGAGCGCTTCGAGCAGACCTACTTCTCCACCTTCCCGGGTCGCTACTTCACCGGCGACGGTGCCCGTCGCGACGAGGACGGCTACTACTGGATCACCGGCCGGGTGGATGATGTACTCAACGTCTCCGGCCACCGCATGGGCACCGCCGAAATCGAGTCCGCTCTGGTGGCCCATCCGAAGATCGCCGAAGCGGCGGTGGTGGGTGTTCCCCACGAGATCAAGGGACAGGGCATCTACGCCTATGTCACCCTGATCGCCGGGGAAGAGCCGAGCCGCGAGCTGCACAAGGAAGTGAAGGAGTGGGTGCGCAAGGAGATTGGCGCCATCGCGACCCCGGACGTGATCCACTGGGCCGAAGGGCTACCCAAGACCCGATCCGGCAAGATCATGCGCCGCATCTTGCGCAAGATCGCCACCGGCGAAACCGACAGCCTGGGGGATATCTCCACCCTGGCGGATCCGGGGGTCGTGGACAAGCTGATCCGCGAGAAGTCGGAAGCTGCGTGAGTCTCTTCCCCACGTCAACAGAGCCGGCCACGTGCCGGCTTTGTTGTCTTCGGGATCCGGACAGGGCAGAGTTCGGTGGTAGGCAGGGCTTGCGGGCAAACAAGGCCAATAAATAGCCAGATGTAGAGATTAGACCAGTAAAATGCTGCTAATTTTCACGAAATCAATATAATTGCGAAATCTGTGTGTCAGGGCACACCGATTTGTGCAAAAATTGGCTAGATTTTTGGTAGTCCAAAGATAGCTGATAGATAGCAGCATAATCATCGAGGATGTACTCAATATGTCGCAACATCACCGAATCCTCCTGCTTAACGGCCCCAATCTGAATCTGCTGGGCAAGCGGGAACCGGGAATCTACGGCAGCAAGACGCTCGATGAGATCGTCGCCGATCTGACGCGCAGCGCCAGCGAACTCGGTGTCACCCTGGAACATCTGCAATCCAATGCCGAGCACGAGCTGATCGGCCGCATCCATCAGGCCATGGGCCAGGTGGATTTCATCATCATCAATCCCGCCGCCTTCACCCATACCAGCGTTGCCCTGCGCGATGCCCTGCTGGGTGTGGCCATCCCCTTTATCGAGGTTCACCTGTCAAACGTTCATGCCAGGGAGCCCTTCCGCCATCACTCCTATCTGTCTGATGTCGCCAAGGGGGTGATCTGCGGGTTGGGTGCCGATGGTTACCAATTCGCTTTAACCGCGGCCGTGCATCAGTTGCGCGCGGCTTGATAATCACTGATCAGATAAAGAAGAAAGAGAATGCTAATGGATATCCGCAAAATCAAGAAGCTGATTGAACTGGTTGAAGAGTCCGGCATCGCCGAGCTGGAAATCTCCGAAGGGGAAGAGTCCGTTCGCATCAGCCGTAATTTCTCCGGCCAGGTTAGCGTTGCCCCGCAGATGATCATGCCCCAGGCCGCAGCTCAGGTTGCCGCACCGGTTGCCGCTGCTCCGGCAGCAGCCGCTGCGCCTGCTGCCGATGCCGCCCCGAGCGGTCATCTGATGCGCTCCCCCATGGTGGGCTCCTTCTACCGCTCCTCCAGCCCGGAAGCCAAGCCGTTCGTGGAAGTCGGTCAGCACGTCAATGTCGGCGACACCCTGTGCATCGTCGAAGCCATGAAAATGATGAACCAAATCGAGTCTGACAAGGCCGGCGTGATCAAAGCGATCCTGGTTGAAAATGGTCAGGCCGTCGAGTTTGACGAGCCGCTGTTCATCATCGAATAAGGGAAAATGCCACCCATGTTGGACAAAGTTGTCATCGCCAACCGCGGTGAAATTGCCCTGCGGATCCTGCGCGCCTGCAAAGAGCTCGGGATCAAGACAGTGGCCGTTCACTCCACTGCCGATCGGGAGCTCAAGCATGTGCTCCTGGCGGACGAAACCATCTGCATCGGCAAACCTGCCAGCGGTGAGTCCTACCTCAATGTGCCGGCCATCATCGCCGCCGCCGAGGTGACCGGTGCCGTCGCCATCCACCCGGGCTACGGCTTCCTCTCCGAGAATGCCGACTTCGCCGAAGTGGTCGAGAAATCCGGCTTCATCTTCATCGGCCCGCGCGCCGAGACCATTCGCCTGATGGGTGACAAGGTCTCTGCCATCGAGGCGATGAAGAAGGCGGGCGTGCCCTGCGTACCCGGCTCCGACGGCCCGGTGGACAACGATGCCAAGCGCAACGCCGCCATCGCCAAGCGGATCGGGTATCCGGTGATCATCAAGGCCGCCGGTGGCGGTGGTGGTCGCGGCATGCGCGTGGTGCGCAACGAGGCCGAACTGGCCTCCGCCATCGCGCTGACCAAATCCGAAGCGGGCCAGTTCTTCAAGAACGACATGGTCTACATGGAGAAGTACCTGGAGAATCCGCGCCACATCGAGATCCAGGTGCTGGCTGACGGTCAGGGTACCGCCCTCTATCTGGGTGAGCGGGACTGCTCCATGCAGCGCCGTCACCAGAAGGTCGTGGAAGAGGCGCCGGCCCCCGGCATCACCGAGGAGATGCGCAAGTTCATCGGTGAGCGCTGTGTGCGCGCCTGTCTCGAGATCGGCTACCGCGGTGCGGGTACCTTCGAGTTCCTGT
Organism: Aeromonas sp. s10; assembly: GCF_040907975.1. Lineage (NCBI taxonomy): Bacteria > Pseudomonadati > Pseudomonadota > Gammaproteobacteria > Aeromonadales > Aeromonadaceae > Aeromonas > Aeromonas sp. s10. Next base: position 157,772 of record NZ_JBFOCV010000041.1, read on the forward strand.
ACGAGAACGGCGAGTTCTATTTCATCGAGATGAACACCCGTATCCAGGTGGAACATCCGGTCACCGAGATGGTCACCGGCGTCGACCTCATCAAGGAGCAGCTGCGCATTGCCGCCGGTCAGCCCCTGTCGATCACCCAGCAGGACATCCGCATCCGTGGCCACGCCATCGAGTGCCGGATCAATGCCGAAGATCCGGCCACCTTCCTGCCCTCTCCCGGTCTCATCCAGCGCTTCCACGCGCCGGGCGGCCTGGGCGTGCGCTGGGAATCCCACATCTATGCGGGTTACAAGGTCCCCCCCTACTACGACTCCATGATCGGCAAGCTGATCTGCTACGGGGAGAACCGCGACGTGGCCATCGCCCGCATGCGTCACTCCCTCGACGAGCTGGTGGTGGAAGGGATCAAGACCAACATCGCCCTGCAAAAAGAGATCATGAAGGACGAAAACTTCCAGCACGGTGGCACCAACATCCACTACCTGCACAAGAAGTTGGGTCTGTAATGGCTTGAGACCCGACCCATTGAGCACGGTGGCAGCACAGAGCAGCCACCACCTGCACAAGAAGTTGGGTCTGTAATGGCTTGAGGCCCGACCCATTGAGCACGGTGGCAACACAGAACAGCCACTACCTGCACAAGAAGTCGGGTCTGCAAAGACCCCTTTCATCGGGATATTGCGTGATCCACCCGGATCGCCAACGTAAAAAAGGGCCATGGCGACATGGCCCTTTTTTGTTATTCTTGCGCCCCGCTCACTCGTCGGAGGCCACAGTGAACCGTTTCGCACTCGCCCGTCGGGAAGCAGCCTTCTGCCTGCTGCTGACCCTGCTCTACTTTGTCGCCTGGTATGGCTCGGCTTATTTCATCCCCGAGGATCTCGAGCTGTGGGACCTGCCTCTCTGGTTCCTGCTCAGTTGCATCCTGATGCCGCTGCTGTTCATCGGCCTCTGCGCCCTCATGGTGGATCGCCTGTTTGTCGATATTCCCCTGGATAGCGAGGTACCACCCCATGAATCTTGAGCTGATGCTGCCGCTCTGCATCTACCTGGTGCTGGTACTGGGGGTCGGTTTCTGGGCCAGTCGCCACCGGACCGGCGGCAACTTCATGCAGGAGTACTTCATCGGCAACCGCAGCATGGGGGGGCTGGTGCTCGCCATGACCCTGGTGGCCACTTATACCTCTGCATCGTCCTTCATCGGCGGGCCGGGTGCCGCCTACAAGGTCGGCCTCGGCTGGGTATTGCTAGCGATGATCCAGTTGCCCACCGTCTGGCTCACTCTGGGGGTGCTTGGCAAGAAGTTCGCCATCATCGCCCGCCGGGTCAACGCGGTGACCATCAACGACATGCTGTGGGCCCGCTACCAGAGCAGGGCGGTGGTCGTGCTGGGCTCGGTCACCATCATCCTCGCCTTCATCGCCACCATGGTGGTGCAGTTCATCGGCGGCGCCCGCCTGCTGGAAACGGCGACCGGCCTCAGCTATCAGCAGGGGCTCTTCCTGTTTGCCAGTTGCGTGCTGCTCTACACGGTGATCGGCGGCTTTCGCGCCGTGGTGATGACGGATGCCCTGCAGGGCATCGTCATGCTCATCGGCACTGGCGCCCTGCTGGCGGGCATCCTCATCGCCGGTGACGGGTTGCCGAATCTTGTCCACCAGCTCAAGGAGATAGATCCCAAGCTGGTGAGCCCCCAGGGGGCTGGCGACATGCTGACCCAGCCCTTCATGCTGAGCTTCTGGGTGCTGGTCTGCATCGGGGTGGTGGGCTTGCCCCACTCGGCGCTGCGCTGCTTTGGCTACCGGGACAGCAAGGCGCTGCACCGGGGCATCCTCATCGGCACCATCGTCTGCGCCCTGCTGATGTTCGGCATGCACCTGGCCGGGGCACTGGGCCGCGCCATCCTGCCCGGCATGGACAGCCCGGACAAGATCATGCCCTCCCTGATGATGGAGGTGCTCCCCCCCTGGCTGGCCGGGGTCTTCCTGGCCGCCCCCATGGCGGCCATCATGTCCACCATCGACTCCCAGCTGATCCAGGCCTCCGCCACCCTGGTGAAAGATCTCTACCTCAATTACCTCAACCCCAGGCAGGAGAAGCTGGAGGTCCGGGTGCCGCGCCTCTCCCTGCTCTGCACTCTGATCCTGGGTACCCTGGTGCTGCTGGCGGCGCTCCAGCCCCCCGAGATGATCATCTGGCTCAACCTGCTCGCCTTCGGCGGCCTGCAGGCGGTCTTCCTCTGGCCCCTGGTGCTCGGCCTCTACTGGTCCAGGGCCAACGGCCCGGGAGCCCTGGCCAGCATGGTCTGCGGCATCCTCTGTTACGGTACCTTGAGCCAGTGGGGGATCAAGGTGGCCGGCCTGCACGCCATCGTCCCGAGCCTGACCCTTGGCCTGGCAGCCTTTGTCCTGGTCAGCCTGCTCACTCCTGCCCCGGATCAGCGTGTCCGTCGATTGTTTGATCAAAATTAAGAAAAGGATCAATAAAGGAAGGCTCGCCTATTCCCAAATGGGGGCTCACGGGTAAAATGTGCGCCACGTCACAAATACCGTGCCCCCATGCCAGTCCAGAACGCCAGAAAGATCCTGACCCAGTCCTTGCAGCGCCTCGGCTATGCCCTGTTGCTGCCCGTCTCCATCCTGCCCCTGGCCGCCCTGCTCCACCGGCTCGGCCAGCCGGACGTGCTGGATCTCGCCGTGCTCTCCCTCGCCGGTCGCGCCCTGTTCAGCCAGATGCCGCTCATCTATGCGGTGGCCATCGCCTTCGGGTTGAGTCGCCAGGGGCAAGGAGCTCAGGCGCTCGCCGGTGCGGTCAACTTCCTGCTGCTGAGCTCGGCGCTGGGCACCCTGGTGCCCGGGCTGCATGCGGACATGATCTGCGGCCTGCTGGCCGGGCTCGTCACCGCCATGGTCTGCTCCCGGGCCCGCGCTCTGCGGCTGCCGGGCTGGTTGCGCCCCCTGCAGGAAGATCTGCCGGGCATGTTGCTCTCGGCGCTGGCCTGCCTGCTGCTGGTGATCCCCCTCTCCATCCTCTGGCCGCTGCTGGAACAGGGGCTCACCCTGCTCGCCTCCGATCTGCTCACCACGCCATTTGGCGCCTTCTGCTACGGCGTGCTGAACCGGCTGCTGATCCCCCTCGGTCTGCACCAGGTGCTGGGCAGCCTCATCGGGCTCGGGGAGAGCAACCTGCAAGCCCTCTCGACCGCCCAGCCACTGCATGAAGGCTATGTGGCCGGGCTCTATCCGGTCATCATGTTCGGCCTGCCCGGTGCCTGTTTTGCCATCTGGATCCATCGCCAGCGGATGCAGCAACTGCCCCAGGGAGGGCTGCTGCTCACCCTGGCGCTCACCTCGGCACTGGTGGGCATCACGGAGCCCATCGAGTTCCTGTTTGCCTTCACCGCTCCCTGGCTATTTCTGGCCCATGCCCTGCTGACCGGGCTGTCGCTGGCCATCTGCAGCGGGCTCGACATCCAGGTGGGCAGCTACTTTTCTGCCGGATTGCTGGATCTGGTGCTGAGCTACCACGCCGGTCTGCACAGCTTCTGGCTCATCCCCCTGGGCATCCTCTTCTTCGTCGTCTATGCCCTGCTCTTCTCCCGGCTGCTGGAACACGCCCCCCTCAGTCTGCCGGGCAAGCCCATCGCCGAGGATCTCTCCCGGCTCGCGACCGTGGCCCCCACCGATCCCCAGATGCTGGCTATCCAGTACCTCAAGATGCTGGGGGGCATGGACAACCTGCAGGCCATGAGCGTCTGCCTGACCCGCCTCAGCCTGCGGGTTCGCGACATGGCCCTGGTGGATCAATCCTGCCTGGCCAGACTGGGCTGCCTCTCCTGGGTCGTGCTCAACGAACATCAGCTGGTGCTGGTGCTCGGCCCCCATGCCGGCCTCATCGAAGGGCAGATCCGCATGCTGGCGGAACGCCAGTCGGTCCCGCTCGGTCTCGAACCGGCTCAGGCTCCCCTTGGCCAGCACCAGTGATCAGGCAAAGGGAAGACGCTCGGCCACGAAGTCCATCAGGCTGCGAAGGGCGGGGGCCAGGTGTTCCCGGCTCGGGTAGATGAGATAGAAGGGGTTCACCGGAACCAGGAGATCCGGCAGCACCTTGAGCAGTCGCCCCGCCGCCAGATCGTCGCCGCAGACATGGGCCGGCAGCAGGGCAATCCCCCCGTCATGGAGTGCCAGCTCCCGCAGCGCCAACAGGCTGTTGCTCTGGCAGGCCCCGCGAGGGCGCCAGCCCCCCTCCTGCAATGGCCACACCGGCAAGGAGCCATGTACCAGGCAGGCGTGTCCGGCCAGCTCCGAGAGTTGGAGCGGCGTCCCGTTGGCCGCCAGGTAACCGGGAGATGCCACCAGATGGCGCGCCACCTGGCCGATGCGCCGGCAGATGAGGCTGGAATCTTTCAGCGGCGCCGCCCGCAGCGCCAGATCGTAACCTTCCCCCACCAGATCCAGCTGTTCATCGCAAAGGGTCAGCTCCAGCACCACCTCGGGGTAGAGGGCGCGAAATTCGGCCAGTATCCTACCAAGCAGCAAGGTTCCCGTGGCTTCGGGAGCAGTGATCCGCACCCGCCCTCCAGGAGCCGCGCGCAACCGCGCCATCGCCAGATTGGCGCTGCGCGCCAGTGCCAGCAGCTCCTGACAATGGGCCACATAGACCTCCCCCTGGGGCGTCAGGCTGAGCCTGCGGGTGGTGCGTTGCAGCAACCTCACCCCGAGCCGGGATTCGAGGCGCGAGATCTTCTGGCTCACCGAGGACTTGGGCATGCCGAGCACCTCGGCCGCTCCGGTGAAGCTCCCCTGCTCCACCACGGTGGCGAACAGTCCCATCAACTCCAGTTCGACATTGTTCATATATTCAAACAGTCTTTACCAATTACCCATCTTAATCTTGATAATCATCCAGACTAGAGTGAGTGGCAATCCCGAACACTGCTATTTGAAAGGAGAAGCCATGAAAGCCATCGCCCTGACTCACTATCTGCCAAGCAACCACCCCCACTGCTTCATCGAGAGCGATCTGCCCGATCCGACACCGGGCCCGCGGGATCTGCTGGTACGGGTCAACGCCACCTCCATCAATCCGGTCGACACCAAGGTACGCGCCCCCAAGGACAAGGTCGAAAGCAGCCCCCGCGTGCTGGGCTGGGACGCCGTGGGCGAGGTGATCGCCGTCGGTAGCGACGTCACCCTGTTCAAGGCCGGTGACAGGGTCTGGTATGCCGGCGACATCAGCCGCCCGGGCAGCAACAGCGCCCTGCAACTGGTGGACGAGCGCATTGCCGCCATCGCCCCAGTCACCCTGACCGATCTGGAAGCTGCCGCCCTGCCGCTCACCGCCATCACCGCCTGGGAAACCCTGTTCGAGCGCATGAGCCTCACCCGCGAAAGCACCGGGCGACTGTTGATCATCGGGGGCGCCGGTGGAGTCGGTTCCATCGCCATCCAGCTCGCCCGCCAGCTCACCGGCATGGAGGTGATCGCCACCGCATCGCGCCCCGAAACACGGGAGTGGTGCCTGGACATGGGGGCCCACCAGGTGGTGAGCCATCACCATCTGCAGGCGGAGCTCAAGGCGCTCGGCATCAGCGAGGTGGATGCCATCTTCTGCACCAACGCCACCGAGCAGCACTGGAACACCATGGCCAGCCTCATCCGTCCGTTTGGCCACATCTGCACCATCGCCGAGTCCAGTGACCCCTGGGATCTGGGTCTGCTCAAACCCAAGAGCGTCACCTTCAGCCAGGAGTTCATATTTACCCGCTCCCTGTTCCAGACCCCGGACATGATCGAGCAGCACAACCTGCTCGGCCGGGTCGCGGCCCTGATCGATGAAGGGGTGCTCAAGACCACCCTCAGCAAGGTGGTGCCCGAACTGACGCCCCTCACCCTGGCCCGGGCTCATGCCGAACTGGAAGCGGGTCGCATGGTGGGCAAGCTGGTGATCGACATGAGCGGTTTCCATCGCTGAGGTGCCGCCAGAGCGGGTATCGTCGTCCTGACTATTCCCTTGTAGGTAAATAAATGCACCATCATGGGGTGAAATCACCAGTGACAAGCCCCAAGAGTGCACAGCCCCGCAGGTGACCTTTGTCCCTGACGGGGCATCTCTCCCGAAAAAACCATAAAAAAGAGGCCATCCCGTCGGGATGGCCCTAAAAACCTGAACGTTGGGGTAACAATCACACACATATCCTTATGCAGGACATCTGTAACTTTGCAGATAGCGTGCCAATCTCTGCTTTTCCCTCCCAATTAACCGCTTTTCAGCGCACCGGCATAAAAAAAGCCACCCGAAGGTGGCTGAAAAAAGATGACGGAACTTCATAGAGCAAAGCATTCAGCGGGAACAAGTTGCTTCCCGTCACCCATGAAGGAATACATTAACCGTGCCAACTTGGCAGAGTTACCTCCCTTCCCCATGAGGCCATGGTCAAACCACGACAGCACGGGCCCATGATGATAGAATCCCGCGGTTTCACATTTATGAAGAGCCGACGCCATGCCCTGGATACAAATTCGAATCAACGCCACTGCCAAGACCGCAGACAAGGTGAGCAACATGCTGCTGGGGCGTGGGGCCCAGGCGGTGACCTTTATGGATGCCAAGGATGTGCCCGTCTATGAGCCCATGCCCGGTGAAACCCCGCTCTGGGGCGAGACCGAAGTAATGGGACTGTTCGATGCCGAAACCGATCCGGCTCCCACCATCACCTTCTTCCAGCAGATCTTCGGTGAAGACGTGGGCTACAAGGTCGAACAGCTGGAAGACAAGGACTGGGTGCGCGAGTGGATGGATCACTTCCACCCCATGCAGTTCGGCGAGCGGCTCTGGATCTGTCCGAGCTGGCGCGACGTGCCGAACCCCGATGCGGTCAACGTCATGCTGGACCCGGGCCTGGCCTTCGGTACCGGTACCCACCCCACCACGGCGCTCTGCCTGCAGTGGCTGGACGGGCTGGATCTGGCCGGCAAAACCGTAGTCGACTTTGGTTGCGGCTCCGGCATCCTCGGCATCGCCGCCCTGAAACTGGGGGCCGCCCGTGTCATCGGTATCGACATCGATCCTCAGGCCATCCAGGCCAGCCGTGACAACGCCGAGCGAAATGGCGTAGCCGACCAAATTGAACTCTACCTGCCGGAGGATCAACCGCAAGACGTCGAAGCGGACGTGGTGGTCGCCAACATCCTGGCCGGCCCGCTGCGGGAGCTGGCGCCGCTTATCGCCGGCCACGGCAAGGCGGGCAGCCTGATGGCCCTCTCCGGCGTGCTGGAAAGCCAGGCGCCAGAGCTGGAGACCATCTATGGCCAGTGGTTCGAGATGGACCCGACTGCGGTGAAGGAAGAGTGGTGCCGCCTCTCCGGCCGCAAACTCGGCTGATAAGCAACAAGCCACGGCAGTTGCCAACCCATCAGCCGCACACTCGGCTGATAAACAACAAGCCACGGTGGCTGCCAACCCATCGGCCGTAAACTCGGCTGATAAGCAACAAGCCACGGCAGTTGCCAACCCATCGGCCGCACACTCGGCTGATAAGCAACAAGCCACGGTGGCTGCCAACCCATCGGCCGCAAACTCGGCTGATAAGCAACAAGCTACTGTGGCAACCAACCCATCGGCCGCAAACTCGGCTGATAAACAACAAGCCACGGCGGCAACACTTAGGTCGCTGAACGACAAGGGCACCCCAGGGTGCCCTTGTCGTTTCCGGACGCCGTTCTCCTTCTGCCCACTCTGGGGAGAGCCTCACGCTTCTCTGCCCCCCGATGGCTTATCCTCTCTTCCTCCACCCCATCGAGGCCCAGCCATGACCGAATACGAGAAGATGATCGCCAACCAGCCTTACAACTGCATAGCGCCAGAGCTGGAGCTGTTGCGCCGGGAGACGGCCCGCCTGTACCGCCGCTTCAATCGTAGCGACGAGGAGGATGAACAGCTGGCGCTGCTGCTGCAGATCGTCGGCGAGCTGGCACAGGGTGCCTTCATCTGCCCACCCTTCTACTGCACCTATGGCCGCCACATCCACCTTGGCAAGGGTAGCTACATCAACATGGGGGCCACCCTGCTGGACAATGCCCCCATTCACATCGGTGCCGAGGTGATGATTGGGCCGAACGTGCAGGTCTACACCGCCGCCCATGCGCTGGACGCCAATGAGCGCATTCAGGGGGTTGAGACGGCGCTGCCGGTCACCATCGAAGACAGGGTCTGGATAGGCGGCGGCGCCATTCTGCTGCCCGGCGTCACCATAGGGCGGGAAGCCGTCGTGGGTGCGGGCTCGGTCGTGACCAGAGATGTACCGGCCGGTGCCAGGGTGGCAGGCAACCCGGCACGGCTGCTGCCAGTCAAAGGTTGAGCGGAAGGCCCGAGGCTCGCTCAGGCGCTTTCCAGCAAGCGGTCGATCCAGTGCACCACCTGCATGCTGGCGTTTTCCATGGTCTTGAGCTGCTCGACCATGCTTTTGATATCCCCCTGCTCGCGCGCGTGCAGGGCGGCCTTGCCGCTCTCATGGACCCGCTTGTGGGGCCCGTCCAGTTCACGAAAGCCCGGCTTGTGGGCGAAGAGCTCGGCACCCTGCCCCTCGAAATACCATTTGCCCAGCCTGCACTGAGCGTGGTCGCTCACCGGCTCGTGAAAATGCTGCTGATCGATGAGCCGATAGATGGTGTTCTTCCAGACGGCGTGATCCAGCTTGGTGGTATTGAGGAAGGAGGTGGAGGCCGCGCTGTGGATCACCTGCTGCATCCGGCCTGATTGTGCCAGCACCTGGGTCACCACCACATCGATCTGGGAGGAGGAGGTCGCCACCTCGGCGGCACTGGCCTGGTTGTCATCGATGATGGACTTGATCTCCTGCGCCTGGGCCACTATCTGCCTGACCAGCACCTCGATCTGGCTGCTGGCTTCATGAGCCTTGCTCGCCAGCTGACGCACCTCATCGGCGACCACGGCGAATCCTCGACCAGCTTCACCGGCCCTGGCCGCCTCGATGGCCGCATTGAGTGCCAGCAGGTTGGTCTGATCCGAAATGCCCTGGATGGCGGTCACGAACTGGTTGATGGCGGATGTGCTGGCATCGAGCTGATGGACGGCTGCGAGGCTGCGAGCCGCCTCATCCGTGATGGCATGGGCGCGATCGGAGAGACGGGTGATGGCGCCACGGGTCTGGGCAAAGAGCTGATCCAGCTCGCAGAGCGCTCCCTTTTCCGCCATCAGGTGTTCGGCACTGCCGGCCAGCGCTTCCCGCACGCTCTGCAGCATCTCACCTCCCTGATTCTGGCAGGAGATCACCTGATTGAAGAGATCGCCACGTTCCCGGCTAGTGCGCTGCATGTGCTCGTATTCACCGATGGTGGCACGCAATTCGGCCAGCTCGCTCTGGTGCTGCTGCTCTTTGAGAAGCATCGCCTCCCTGAGCTGTTGATTCTCTTTTTCAAGCTTGCGGTTGAACCACATATGGCCTCCGGATGGCAAAGGTGCGGACAGTCGATGTCAAAGGGAAGCCTCTGACTCTCTTGTCTCTGCCGATGCTGGCGGATCCCGGGCCGGATTTCACCTACAAATGCAGGATATTTGAACCTGATCCTGATTCCAATCGAGGCCACATCAATGACTGTGCAAAAGATCGCCACAAAGAGGCCGGGTGAGGTAGAGAAGAGGCAGAGGAGAAAGAACGCTGACGTGCCGATCCCGCAAAAAATGAAGCCCAATGTCATCAAGACGTTGGGCTCTAAAAAGGTGCTACGGAATTGCGACTCTCATCGCAGAAAATTAGAAGGGGTCACCTTCTAAACTGGCAGTGGGATAATAACGTGGCGCAAACGTTTTACATAGCGTAATAAACCAGGAGTGAGAAGAATCTCTCACAATTCAAAAAATGTCCGGCCAACCCCCTTCTACCCTCTTGGCAAGTGCGTATTTATCAGTACAGCCTGACGGCTTTGTCAGAAAACAAAAAAGCCCTGAATAATCAGGGCTTTTGGCGTTCTGTGCTTCAGAAGCTGCGCACGAAGTCCTGAATGGGCAACTCGCGCAGCTTGCGGGCCTCCAGCATGGGGGTGCCAAGGTAGAGGAAGCCCACCAGTTGATCCTCCGGTGCCAGCCCCAGTGCACCATGGATCTGCTCGTCGAAGATGAACCAGCCGGAACGCCAGATGCCGTTGAAGCCCTGGGCCTGGGCCGCCATCTGCATCGCCATCAGGGCGCAACCGGCAGAGAGCTCCTGCTCCAGTTTCGGTACCTTGGGGTGCGCCTGATAACGGGTCGCCACCGCGATCACCAGGGGAGCACGCAGTGGCGCGGCGCGGCACTTCTCGACACTGTCCGCATCCTCGCCACGGGCATGGGCGGCATCGGCCAGCAATGTCCCCAGGCGCTCACGCCCCTCCCCTTCGAACAGGATGAACTGCCAGGGGGTCAGAGTGCCGTGATCCGGCGCCCGCAGCCCGGCCTTGAGGATATTGTCGAGCACTTCGCCACTCGGGGCAGGCTCGGCCAGACGACCACAGGAGTGGCGATTGAGTAACAGATGGAGGGCATCCATGGGGCAGTTCCTTGTCAAAGGCGATGATGGAGCTACCTTAGCACAGCACTGGATGAAGAAAACCCCTGGGGTTCAGGGGTTTGTCAGGATACGAAAGGGTCGGGAGGCTAGATGACGGCAGCCAGCTCCGCCCCTTGCCGGATGGCGCGTTTGGCATCCAGCTCGGCGGCCACGTCGGCACCGCCGATGATGTGCACCGGCTTGCCAGCAGCCTGCAGACCAGCCTGCAACTCCTTGAGGGGTTCCTGTCCGGCACAGATGATCACCTGATCCACCGGCAGGCACTGCTGTTGGTCGCCCACCTGGATGTGAAGCCCGGCATCGTCGATACGCAGGTACTGGACGCCGGAGAGCATCTGCACCTTGCGATTCTTGAGCACGGTGCGATGGATCCAGCCGGTGGTCTTGCCAAGGCCGTCGCCCACCTTGCTCTCCTTGCGCTGGAGCAACCAGATCTGGCGCTCGGGGGCATCGATTTCGGGGGTAGTCAGGCCGCCGCGCTCACCCAGTTGCTTGTCGATACCCCACTCCTTGAGCCAGTGATCGCGATGGTTTTCAGCATCCGGCGATCCTCTCTTTTCCACCAGGTATTCGGCCACATCGAAGCCGATACCGCCGGCGCCGATCACCGCCACCTTCTCGCCCACCGGCTTGTGATCACGTAAGACATCGAGGTAGCTCAACACCTTGGGGTGCTCGATACCCGGAATGTTGGGAGTGCGCGGGCGGATGCCGGTGGCGAGGATCACCTCGTCAAAACCGCCGCCCAAGAGGCTCTCAGCACTCTGGCGCTGGCCCAGATAGAGCTCGACGCCGCACTTCTCAAGCCGTTTGGCGAAGTAGCGCAGGGTCTCGTGAAACTCCTCCTTGCCCGGGATCTGCTTGGCAAAGTTGAACTGGCCGCCGATTTCGCTCGCCTGATCGAACAGGCTTACCTGATGGCCCCGCTCGGCGGCGTAGCAGGCAAACGCCAGCCCCGCAGGACCCGCCCCCACCACCGCCAGCTTCTTGGGCTGGGGCACCCGGCCAAACGTCAACTCGGTCTCGAAACAGGCGCGGGGATTGACCAGGCAGGAGGCACGCTTTTGCTTGAACACGTGGTCGAGGCAGGCCTGGTTGCAGGCGATGCAGGTGTTGATCTCGTCCGCCCTGTCTTCAGCCGCCTTGATGACGAATTCGGGGTCCGCCAGGAAGGGGCGCGCCATGGAGACTATGTCCGCCTCGCCGCCCGCCAGGATGCGCTCCGCCACCTCGGGGGTGTTGATGCGGTTGGTGGTGATGAGGGGCACCTTGAGGTGCTTTTTCAGCTCGGCGGTCACCCAGCTGAAGGCACCGCGCGGCACGCTGGTGGCGATGGTGGGAATGCGCGCCTCGTGCCAGCCGATACCGGTGTTGATGAGGGTCACCCCCACCTGCTCTAGTGCCCGACCAAGTGCGATCACTTCCTCAAGGGAGGAGCCCTGCTCCACCAGATCCAGCATGGAGAGGCGGAAGATGATGATGAAATCCGTGCCCACCCGCTCACGGATGGCGCGGACAATCTCCACCGGGAAGCGCATGCGGTTTTCGCTGCTGCCGCCCCAGCCATCGGTGCGCTTGTTGGTGCGTTCGCAGATGAACTGGTTGATGAGATAGCCTTCCGACCCCATCACTTCGACCCCGTCATAACCGGCCGCCTTGGCCAGCGCCGCAGTGGCGGCGAAGTCGCGGATGGTGCCGCGGATCTGCCGCTCGCTCATGGCCCGCGGCTTGAACGGGGAGATGGGAGCCTTGAGGGCGCTCGGCGCCAGGCTGAACGGATGGTAGGCGTAGCGGCCCGCATGAAGGATCTGCAGCGCTATCTTGCCCCCTTCCCGGTGCACTGCCTCGGTCACCTTGCGGTGTTTGGCTACCTGCCAGGGAAAGCTCAGCTGGGAGCCGTGGGGCACCAGCCGCCCCCGCAAATTGGGGGCGATACCGCCGGTCACGATGAGACCGACCCCGCCACGGGCCCGCTCACCATAGAAGGCGGCCAGCTTGTCAAAGCCCCCCTTTTCCTCCTCGAGGCCGGTGTGCATGGACCCCATCAGTACGCGGTTGCGCAACTGGGTAAAACCCAGATCGAGGGGGGTCAGCAGCGTGGGATAACGGCTCATGATGCACTCCTTGTCGAGGTCGATGTGCACGGGGTCATGCTCCAGCCTTCCTGGCTGCCTCGGGTGACGGGCAGTAAAAAGAAGGGGTAGGTGGAGGTGGGGCCGGCTCATCGGGCCTTTCAGTTAATTTTTTGTTATCAAACTGGAGCTAGAGTAAAGAATCGAAAACTCTTTTTCAAACAAATGTTTGGACATTTTTTCAGCGAACAGCCGTGTTCCGAAGTGGCGGGGGGCAGTCGACTCAAGGGGAAATGGCAATTGGCTGCGCAACTGGTTAATAATGGCTGCTCTCAACCCATTAACAGGGCGACAACGCAGCTATGTCTATTTTCAAAGGTCTGGGATGGCTCTTTCGCAGCCTCTGGCGCCTGCTCAACTTTACCCGCTTGATGCTGGTCAACCTGCTGTTTCTTCTCGTCGTGCTGGTCATTGTCTTCAGCGTCAGCCAGAGCGAGACCCCAAGCACCCCCATCGAGGGGGCGCTCACCCTCAATCTCTCCGGTGTGCTGGTAGAACAGCGCACCCAGACCGATCCCACGGTGCAACTGCTCAGGCAGATGGACAAGGGGGACGAGCAGCCAAGCGAAATCGTCCTCTCCGATCTGCTGTGGGCCATCAAGAGCGCGGGGAATGACGATCGCATCAAGGCACTGGTGATCAAGCCCCAGGGTCTGCAAGGGGCCAGCCTCTCCAAACTGCAGGAGGTGACGGCCGCCATCGACGCCTTCAAGGAGAGCGGCAAGCCGGTCATCGCCATGGCGGACTACTACAGCCAGGGGGCCTATCTGCTCGCCGCCCACGCCGACCACGTGCTGCTCAACCAGAGTGGTGCCGTGCTGATCGAGGGGCTGGGTGTCTACCAGACCTATTTCAAGTCGGCGCTGGAGAAGCTCAATATCACCCCGCACGTCTTCAAGGTCGGCACCTACAAGTCCTTCGTCGAGCCCTACACCCGGGACGAGATGTCCCCCGAGAGCAAGGAGGCGAACCAGCGCTGGCTGGATCAGCTATGGCAATCCTATGTGGCCGACGTGGCGGAGCAGCGGGAGATCGAGCCGGATGCCGTCGCACCGAACAAGGATCACTTCCTCGAACTGCTGCGCAAGGCCGGCGGCAATGCGGCCAGTTACGCCCTCGACAACGGTCTGGTGGATCAGCTCGCCACCCGCGACGAGATGACCCAGGCGGTGATCAAGGAAGTGGGCGAGGCCGATGATCACGGCTGGAAGGGCGTGGGCCTGAAAGAGTATCTGGCCGCCATCCCGGAACAGTACCCCCAGAGCGGCAAGGATGAGGTAGGCCTCATCACCGCCAGCGGCGCCATCATGGATGGCGTCCAGCCTGCCGGCACCATTGGCGGCGACAGCCTTGCCGATCTGCTGGCCGAGGCCCGCCGTGACGATCAGGTGAAAGCCGTGGTGCTGCGAGTGGACAGCCCCGGCGGCAGCGCCTTTGCGGCCGAGCAGATCCGCGCCGAATTGCTGGCCCTGAAACAGGCAGGCAAGCCGGTGGTCATCTCCATGGGCAGCTACGCCGCCTCCGGTGGCTACTGGATCTCCGCCGATGCGGACAAGATCTTCGCCTCCCCCACCACCCTCACCGGTTCCATCGGGGTGTTCGGCATGTTCGCCACCATCGACAAGGCGCTCTCCCAGTACGGGGTACACACCGACGGCGTCGGCACCACCGACTTCGTGGGGGTCGGGCTGACCCGTGCCCTGCCGGATCACGTGGGTGAAGCCATTCAACTGAGCGTGGAAGACACCTATCAGCGCTTTGTCGGCCTGGTGGGCAAGGGCCGGGGCCTTAGCCCGGAAGAGGCGGAAAAAGCCGCCGAAGGCCGGGTCTGGACCGGGCAGGATGCCAAGGCACTGGGGCTGGTGGACGAGTTCGGCAATCTGGATGACGCCCTCAAGGCGGCCGCCGATCTCGCCAACCTCAAAAGTTGGCAGGTCACCCCCATCGCACCGGAAGAGTCGGCCAGGGACAAGTTCCTGCGCGAGCTGTTTGACAGCAGCGCCCAGGCGCTGGCCCCGCACCTGCAAAGCTGGCTGCCCGCCGGGCTTGGCAAGGCGCTGCTGGAGATGAACCGCGGTCTGGACCCGCTGACCCGCTTCAACGATCCCCAGGGCACCTACGCCTTCTGCCCGGTCTGTCTCCCCTGACGCCGGGGACAGCCATAAAAAAACCGCCGACAGGCGGTTTTTTTATGGGGCAAGCGGCCTTGTCAGGTCAGCAAGCCGGACGCTTGCCAGCGGTGCAACTCTGCCAGCACCCGGGTCTCTCGCGCCGTCCACTGGGGACAGGGACCCGCCAGCTGGGTCTTGTTGGTCTGCAGGGCCTCGGCCAGGGGGAACCAGCCCGGCGTGAAGCCGAGGCGGATCTCGTAGGGCTGGGGGCGCGGCGCACTCCAGTCCTCCCCGACCCGGCAGAGGTAATAGGACGATCGGATGCAGTAGGCATCGTAATCCGGCTCGCGCGCGGCACGATACTCCCGGGTCTCTCCCAGCAGGGGGCCCACGGCCACCAGCTCGGCGCCACACTCTTCCCGCAGCTCCCTGGCCAGGGCCGCATCGTGCGCCTCCCCGTGCTCGATGCCGCCACCGGGGAACATGAGATCCCCGTTGACGCGGGAGTGCACCAGCAGCAGTCGATCACCACGCATCACCACGGCCCTCACCGTGGCCCGTTCAAGCACCCTGTCCTCGCCGCGGATCTGGCCGTGCACGAGACGGATATCGAAGGGATGGGCCCACTCCCGGACCTCTGTCAGGGTCGAATTCATGGTGTGCGGTAGCTCCCCTGCCTGAGTGCATCGACGATGGTGGCCGCCTGGTCGTCCAGCGTCTCCTGCTCCTCCTTGCCGATGGCATGGTAAATGCCGAGCCGGGTGGCGGAGACCTCGGGGCTCTCCTGGAATGACTCGCTCACCTTGCCCCACAGATAGGCCTGATCAAATCGCTTCTGCCCCATGTAGAGGGTGCTGAGGGCGGTGAGGATCCGGCTGTTGACCTTGTCCCCCTCCCGATAGAGGGAGAGCGCATGGTGCATCAGCCTGATGGCCTTCTCGGGCTCGCTCTTGGCATAGATGCCGCCGAGCGCCAGTTGCAGCTCGGGCTCCTCGAGGCTCGGCGTCCCCTCCTGCGCGAGGAAGCTGGCGCGGGCCTCGGGACTGGTGTTGTTGGTCCAGTGCCAGAGCAGCAGGTAGGGATCCCGGGAGTTCCGGGTTTGCGCATCCAGCTGTTCCAGTTGACGGCCGGCGGCCAGCATCCCTTCCACTCTGGGGCTCTTCTGCTCCCTGGCCCGCTTGTACTCGATGTTGGTGGAGTGCTCGGCGCACTGCAGATAACGCTCCAGGCCGCGCATCAGATCGTACTTGCGCCTGTCCGTCCCCTCTTCCTGGAGATAGTAACGACCGCGAATGACGTCGCTGCGCTCATAGCGACACCAGCCGTCGTCCACCAGGTCCGCGCACAGGGCGGGATATTGGGAGCAGATGTTGTGGATCCTGTCGTCGTCGCAGGCCGTCAACGTCAGGCAACAAGCGAGGGAAAGCAGTAACGGACGCTGTGAGAATAGGGTCATGGTTCACATCTGGTTGATAACAATCGCAACCCGCACCGGCCACCGCCAACTAGCAAACAGGCTACATATCCATTACAATGCGCGCGCCGTATAAGGCCGCGATTGCAGAATAATATAACGAAACCATCAGCCCTACACTGATCTGCCTTCGACGAATTTCAATTTGCCCAGGCAACTTGCTTCAACAACGTGAAATAAAAGGATCTGGTTAATGACCCACGAGCACTACTTGCAGGCGTGGCAGGAGAGCCAGGAGCTCGCCGAAGCCATGCAACCCTTGATAGGTCGCCTCTACCGACAGCAAGGGATAGAGATCACCCTCTACGGACGCCCCCTGCAAAACGCCTCCACCATCGATATCCTCAAGGCCCACCGGGTCGTTCGCCGCCACCAGGGAGCCCCCCTCCCTATCCAACAGAGCTTTCCCCTGCTGCAAGCCATCCTGGCCCTGAACCCGACCGCCGCCGAAGTCGATCTCGGCAAACTGGCCGTGGGCTACTGGCAGGATCACCAGGATGAAGCCGGCATCGAGGACTATCTGCGCGCCAAGCTGGCACCGGCCCTGAACCGCAGTGCCGTGCCCGCCCCGACCGACGTGGTGCTCTACGGCTTCGGTCGCATCGGCCGCCTGCTGGCCCGTCTGCTCATCGAGCGCACCGGCGCCGCCAACTCCCTGCGCCTGCGCGCCATCGTGGTGCGCGGCGGTCGCGACGGGGATCTGGAGAAGCGTGCCAGCCTGCTGCGCCGCGATTCGGTGCACGGCCCCTTCAACGGCTCCATCGAGGTGGATGTGGAACGCAGCGCCATCATCGCCAATGGCACCTTCATCCAGGTGATCTACGCCAACAGCCCGGCCGACATCGACTACACCGCCTACGGCATCGACAATGCGCTGATCGTTGACAACACCGGCGTCTGGCGTGACGAGGCGGGCCTGTCCGAGCACCTCAGGGCCCGCGGCGCCGCCCGGGTACTGCTGACCGCCCCCGGCAAGGGGGAGATGAAGAACGTGGTGTTCGGGGTCAACCACGAGGTGATAGGTCCGGATGACAAGATAGTCTCCGCCGCCTCCTGCACCACCAACGCCATCACCCCGGTGCTCAAGGTGATGCAGGACAAGTACGGCATCCGCCATGGCCACGTGGAGACGGTCCACTCCTACACCAACGATCAGAACCTCATCGACAACTATCACAAGGGCGAGCGCCGCGGTCGCAGCGCAGCCCTCAATATGGTGATGACCAGCACCGGTGCCGCCAAGGCGGTGGCCAAGGCGCTGCCGGAGCTCAAGGGCAAGTTGACCGGCAACGCCATCCGGGTGCCCACACCCAACGTGTCCCTGGCCATCATCAACCTGTCGCTGGAACAGACCACCGATCGGGAGAGCCTCAACGCCTATCTGCAGCAGATGGCGCTGAGCTCGGCCCTGCATCGCCAGATCGACTTCAGCGCCAGCACCGAGCTGGTCTCCTCCGACATGGTGGGCTCCCGTTTTGCGGGCATCGTCGACTCCCAGGCCACCATCGCCGAGGGGGATCACTGCGTGCTCTACGTGTGGTATGACAACGAGTTCGGGTACAGTTGTCAGGTAGTACGGGTGATGGAGCAGATGGCTGGCGTAGTCCGCCAGGATCTACCGGTATAGTCCGACAGGATCTGCCCGCCGGAACCCGTGTTCATGGCTCAATTTTCAAGGAGAGGCCGGATGTCGTCTCAGCAAGTGACGTTTCAACAAGCGATAGCGCAGATGCCCAAAGAGGTGTACGAGCGGCTCAAGACTGCGGTCGAGCTCGGCAAATGGCCGGATGGCAAGCCCCTCACCGAGGAGCAGAAGGCCACTTCCCTGCAGGCCGTGATGGCCTGGCAGGCGATGCACCTTGAGAACCCCGAGCACATGAACATCGGCCGTGACGGCGAGATCGTGATGAAGAGCAAGAGCGAGCTCAAGCGCCAGTATCGCGATGAGGAAGAGATAGTACGGGTAGACCTTAGCCACTGAGACTGACCCGCCCGCCACGACTAAAAAGGGGAGCCAGTATGGCTCCCCTCTCTTTTCCCCTCTCCCCCATGGTAGGGAGGTCAGCAGCTGTTCACGACCTGTCGCGAGAAGACGTCAGCAAGGTGAAGAGCAGCGCAGGAACCGGAGCGTATAGATATACGTGAGGATTCCGAGCAGCACATGAGCCTTGACCACGGCTTCGCAGTAAGGTCGTGGACAGTTTCTCAGGGGGTCAGTTCACCCCGCAGAGACTGCTGCATCAGCTCGCGGATGCGCGGCGCCGGCAGATCCTGGCTCAGCAGGAAGTGCAGCTTGGTGAGCGCCGCCTCGGCGGTCATGTCAAAGCCCGAGATGACTCCCGCACGGGAGAGGGCGTTGCCGGTGGCATAGCCCCCCATGTTGACCTTGCCGTGCAGGCACTGGCTCAGGTTGACGATGATGACGCCTCGGGCAGATGCCTCGGAGAGCAGCGCCAGCATGGCCGGGTTCTGGGGCGCATTGCCCACCCCGAAGGAGAGCAGGATCAGCGCACGCACCGGCTGTTGCAGGATGTTCGCTATCACCTCCGCCGATATCCCCGGATAGAGGGTCACCACCCCGATGGGCTGGGGGGTGATGTCGTGCAGCACCAGGGGGCGATCGCACGGCACGCCCAGCTCACCTGCCTCCAGGGAGATGGCGATACCGGCATTGAGCAGGGGCGGGTAGTTGGGCGAGTCGAAGGCGTGGAAGCCGTCGGCATGCACCTTCTTGCTGCGGTTGCCGCGATAGAGCTGGTTGTTGAAGAAGAGCGTCACCTCGTGGATCGGGTAGTTGGCCGCGATATAGAGGGCGTTGAGCAGGTTCTGCTGACCGTCCGAGCGCAGCTCGGCCAGGGGGATCTGGGAGCCGGTGATGATGACCGGCTTGTGCAGATCTTCGAGCATGAAGGAGAGCGCAGACGCGGTGAACGACATGGTGTCGGTGCCGTGCAGAATGACGAAACCGTCGTACTTGTCGTAGTTGCCCTTGATATCCTCGGCGATGCGCTGCCAGTCTGCCGGCGTCATGTCGGAAGAGTCGATGAGGGGGGCATATTCGTGGATATGGTAATCGGGCATTTCCGGTCGATGGAACTCGGGCATCCGTGCCAGACAGTCCTCCATGAAGCCCGCCATCGGTACATAACCGTGGTCGGAACGCTGCATCCCTATGGTGCCGCCTGTGTAGGCAATGTAGATGGACTTCTTCACACCCTCTCCTCTCTCTGGACTGGAAACCGGCAAATCAAACAGGGCTCAACCGATACAGCCCCCGTCCTTCAGATGGTGCGGGCGGGCTCAATATCGGTCATCAGCAGACCTCTTGAGGGTCTGTGTCCTCCCGTGGGGGCGGAACCGGGCGAATTATAAAGAGTGCCGCTGCAAATGACAGCCGCAGCAGCATTGTTGCGATCCGGAGCACACTCGGCAAGGCAGTTTTAAATGCCATGTTAACACCATGTTTTAATCATTAATGTGACATATGTGGATGTACTTGGTGTTTTTTGCTAGTATCCGGCGGATTTTTCACAAATCTCATCTGGACGCCCGACGAACACGGGCTCGTGTCGACCCCCTCTTTTGCAGAGGGACGGGGCTGCGGCCCCTCTGTCACTGGCGCGTTCGCCACTCTGTTTCATCCCGGCTGGATCCGTGAGTCTTTCTCGCCAAAGACACAGCCGATCAACATGGGAGCACTGAATGCTACAACTTGATGCCTACGCCACCCTGGTCGCCGCGACCCTGGTGCTGCTGCTTGGCCGCCTGCTGGTCAACAAGATAGGACCCCTGCGCACTTTCAACATCCCCAAACCCGTGGCCGGTGGCCTGGTGGTTGCCCTGGTGCTGCTGGTGCTGCGTTCCACCCTGCAGATCGAACTGCAATTTGATACCAGCCTGCAGACGGCCCTGATGCTGACCTTCTTCGCCTCCATCGGCCTCTCCGCCGATCTGGGCAGCCTCAAGCGCGGCGGCAAGGCGGTGGCCACCTTCCTGCTGGTGGTCACCGGCCTGCTGCTGGTGCAGAACACCCTGGGGGTGGGTCTGGCCACCCTGCTGGGGCTGGATCCCCACATGGGGCTGCTGGCCGGCTCCATCACCCTCTCCGGCGGCCACGGCACCGGGGCGGCCTGGGGCTCCATCTTCACCGAGAAATACGGCGTGCAATCCGCCGCCGAGCTGGCGATTGCCTGTGCCACCTTCGGCCTGGTGCTGGGGGGCCTCATCGGCGGCCCGGTGGCCCGTTATCTGGTGAAGAAAGTGCAGGTGCCCGGTGAGGAGCACAACCGTGACGGCGCCCCCCAGGGCTTCGAGATGCCGGACATGGAGCGCCCGCTCACCACCTTCAGCCTGATCGAGACCCTGGCACTCATCGCCATCAGCCTGAAAGGGGGCGAAATGCTGGCCCTCTACCTCAAGGGCGGCGTCTTCGAGTTGCCGATCTTCGTCTGCGTGCTGTTCGTCGGCGTGCTGCTGCGCAACCTGCTCACCCTGCTCAACTGGCACGAAGTGAGCGACCGTGAGGTCTCCCTGCTCGGCAACGTCAGCCTGTCGCTCTTCCTCGCCATGGCGCTGATGAGCCTCAAGCTGTGGGAGCTGGCAAGCCTGGCCCTGCCCATCTTCATCCTGCTGGCCGTGCAGACGGTAGCGATGGCGCTCTACGCCATCTTCGTCACCTTCCGGGTCATGGGGCGCAACTATGATGCGGCCGTGCTGGCGGCGGGTCACTGCGGCTTCGGCCTCGGCGCCACCCCCACGGCCATTGCCAACATGCAGGCCATTACCCAGCGCTTCGGCCCCTCCCACCTGGCTTTCCTGGTGGTGCCCATGGTCGGAGCCTTCTTCATCGACATCATCAACGCTGTGGTGATCAAGCTGTTCCTGGCCCTGCCCTTCCTGTGATCCCGGACGCAGGCCCCGTATGACAGAGCCCACCTTGCGGTGGGCTCTTTGCTTGCTGGCCCCTGGACGCTGCCCCGACCCTCACCAAGGGGCCGACTGCAGGCAACAAAAAGCCCCGCACCAAGGTGCGGGGCTTTTTACTGACGCCACGGTAGAACTGCGGCCTGACCTTCCTTACAAAATAAAGGTCGACACCTGCTGGTTCAGGTTGGTGGCACGCCCCTTGAGGTTGTGCGCCTGATCCAGGTCGCGCATGGCGGAAGCGGTGATCTCGTCGCTCACATCCTTGATGGCGGTGGTGTTCTGGGTGATTTCACCGGTCACCTGGGTCTGCTCCTCGGCGGCGGTGGCGATCTGGCCCGCCATGTCGGAGATGAGGCTGACGGCCTGGGTGATCTCCTCCAGAGCCGCAGCGGCAGCGTCGGCATCCTTCACGCTGTTGTCCGCCAACCCCTGGCTGGTCTGCATCAGGCTCACCGCGCGGGCCGTGGTCTGTTGCAGGGTTTCGATGGTGGACTGGATCTCCTGGGTGGAATCCTGGGTACGGCGTGACAGCACCCGCACCTCGTCCGCCACCACGGCGAAACCGCGACCCTGTTCACCGGCACGGGCCGCTTCAATGGCCGCGTTCAGCGCCAGCAGGTTGGTCTGCTCGGCGATGCCCTGGATGGTGGAGAGGATGCCGGAGATGGCCTGGGCGTGACGGCTCAGCTCACCGATGACGCCGGTCGCCTGCCCCACTTCCTCGGCCAGGTTGTTGATGGACTGGCGAGTCTGGTTCACCAGGATCTTGCCCTGTTCACTGCTCTGGGCGGATTGCTGGGCGGCGGCAGCGGTGTTCTCGGCGTTGCCCGCGATCTCCATGGTGGCACTCGCCATCTCGGTGACGGCGGTGGCGACCATGGTCACCTCCTGTTGCTGGCGTTGCAGCTCTTCCACCGCGGCCTGGTTGGTCACCAGACTGCGTTCGGCATCGGCGTTCAGCTCGTTGGCAAGCTGACGGATGTTGGCGATGAGCTGATGCTGGCTGCCCACGAAGCGGTTGAAGCTGCCGGCGAGCTGGCCCACTTCGTCATTGGCGTCGATCTTGATGCGCTGGGTCAGATCGCCGTTACCGTCGGCGATGCGGGCCAGGGCCTGGGACACCTTGGTGAGGGGGCCGAGCAGCAGACTGACCAGCCAGGAGATGGCGAGGATGCTGCCCACCAGCACCAGCAGGGCCAGGCCGAGCTGGGTCATCAGCAGGGAGGAGAGCGGCGCCTCCAGGGTGCTCTTGTCCAGTACCAGCACCAGCTCCCAGTCGGTGTCCGGAATGTCCGTCGCCCACAGCAGCTTGTCACGCCCCTCGCTGTCGAAGAAAGCAGGCACCAGGCTGTTGCTCGCCTTGCTCTGATCGATCAGGGCATTGGTCAGATCGTTGTCGATCTCGCTGGCCGGCTTCATCGCCTTGGCCGCATCCTTGTAGGCGATGACGGTGCCATCCTTGTGCATCAGGATGGCGAAGCCGTCCGCCGGCAGCTTCATCTTGGTGATGTCATCCACCAGGGAGGCAATGGAGAGATCCCCCCCCACCACGCCGCCCTGGGCAGGCTGGGCCAGGGTCACCACCAGAATGTTGTAGGCCACGTCGAGGTAGGGTTTGGTGACGATCATGCCGCCCTTGGCCATGGCTTCCTGATACCAGCCACGGGAGCGGGGATCGTAACCGTCGCGGTTGATGGAGGGGTCGGAGTCGTTCATCTTGCCGCTGCCCTCACCGAAATAGGTGAGCTGGAAACGGCCGGACACCTGAGCCTGTTGCAGGGCGTTGAGGGGCTCGGCACCGGCCTTGTTGCCAAGGGCCTGGATGACGTCACGACGGGCCGCGAGCCAGTCGCTGACGCTGGCGGCCTGCTGGCTGCCGAGGCGCTGCACCTGTTCCTGACTGCCTTGCAGCAGCATGGACTTCTGGCTGGTGTAGCTCTGCCAGGAGAGCAGCAGGATCACCAGTGACAAGGCGATGACCACAGACAACAGTATCTTCTGCTTGAGTGATAGGTTTTTCATCGTGTTTTCTTCTTGTGGGGGTCGGGAACAGGATCAATCGGGAGTGCGTGGCACTGTGTGTTGTTAGCGGCCAATCCGCGCAAAACTGAAGCGGAGAATGGCGTGAGTGACGATATTTTACGCGGAAATTTTAAAAATGCTGCGGAAAATTGGAGCAGGAAAAAGAGCGGGGCCAGCCAACCCTGTTTATTCCTTCTGCAATTGGCTAGAATATCCCGTTTTTAAATCACATCGACCCCGAGAGTTTTCACGATGTTTGAAGTCAATCCTGTATTAAACAAGCTTAAGGAGCTGTCTGAGAGGACCGAGCTGCTTAGGGGGTACCTTTGACTATGACGCCAAGAAAGAGCGTCTAGAAGAGGTCAATGCCGAGCTGGAACAGCCGGATGTCTGGAACGAACCCGAGCGCGCACAGGCGCTGGGCAAGGAGCGCGTCTCCCTGGAGAACGTCGTCAGCACCATCGATACCCTGACCCAGGGCGTCGATGACGTCGAGATGCTGGTCAGCCTGGCCGTCGAAGGTGAAGACGAAGAGACCTTCAACGAAGCCGTGGTCGAAGCGGACGAGCTGGAGGCCAAGCTGGTGGATCTCGAGTTCCGTCGCATGTTCTCCGGTCAGCACGACGGTTCCGACTGCTACATCGACATCCAGTCCGGTTCCGGTGGCACCGAGGCCCAGGACTGGGCCAACATGGTGCTGCGCATGTACCTGCGCTGGGGCGATGCCCACGGCTACAAGCCCGAGCTCATCGAATGCTCCGAGGGCGACGTGGCCGGCATCAAGTCCGCCACCATCAAGTTCACCGGCGAGTATGCCTTCGGCTGGCTGCGCACCGAGACCGGCGTGCACCGTCTGGTACGCAAGTCGCCGTTCGATTCCGGCGGCCGTCGCCACACCTCGTTCTGCTCCGTGTTCGTCTACCCCGAGATCGATGATGACATCGAGATCGAGATCAACCCGGCTGATCTTCGCATCGACGTCTACCGAGCCTCCGGTGCGGGTGGTCAGCACGTCAACCGGACCGAGTCCGCGGTGCGTATCACCCACGTGCCGACCGGCGTGGTGGTGCAGTGCCAGAACGACCGTTCCCAGCACAAGAACAAAGATCAGTGTATGAAGCAGTTGAAGGCCAAGCTCTACGAGCTGGAAATTCAAAAGCAGAACGCTGAGAAGCAAGCCCTCGAAGAGACCAAGTCCGACATCGGCTGGGGCAGCCAGATCCGCTCCTACGTACTGGATGATTCCCGTATCAAGGATCTGCGCACCTGCGTCGAAACCCGCAATACCCAATCGGTACTCGACGGCGACTTGGACAAGTTTATCGAAGCCAGCCTGAAATCAGGCCTGTAAACAGAGCAGCAGGAATCACCATGTCTGAACAAACCACCACCCCGGAAGTCGACCAGACTCTCGAACTGAACAACGAGATGCTTGAGCGTCGCTCCAAGCTGGCCGCCTTGCGCGCCCAGGGCAACCCCTTCCCCAACGACTTCCGTCGTGACAGCCTCTCCGGCGATCTGCACGCCGAATTCGGCGACAAGAGCAATGACGAGCTGGTCGCCCTGGGTAAACAGGTGAAGATTGCCGGTCGCATCATGACCCGCCGGATCATGGGCAAGGCATCTTTCGCGACCCTGCAGGACATGGCTGGCAAGATCCAGATCTACGTGACCCGTGACGATCTGCCGGAAGGCTTCTACAACGAGCAGTTCAAGAAGTGGGATCTGGGTGACATCGTCGGTGTCGAGGGTACCCTGTTCCGCACCAACGCCGGTGAGCTCTCCGTACACGTCTCCACCATCCGCCTGCTGACCAAGGCCCTGCGCCCGCTGCCCGAGAAGCACAAGGGTCTGACCGACCAGGAAGCCCGCTGCCGCCAGCGTTACCTGGACCTGATCGCCAACGAAGAGTCCCGCAAGACCTTCGTGACCCGCACCAAGGTGGTGGCCGGCATTCGCAAGTTCCTGAACGACAAGCGCTTCATGGAAGTGGAAACCCCCATGATGCAAGTCATCCCAGGTGGCGCCTCCGCACGTCCCTTCATCACCCACCACAATGCGCTGGACATCGACATGTACCTGCGTATCGCTCCGGAACTCTATCTGAAGCGTCTGGTGGTCGGTGGTTTCGAGCGTGTCTACGAGATCAACCGCAACTTCCGCAACGAAGGCATCTCCGTTCGCCATAACCCCGAGTTCACCATGCTCGAGTTCTATATGGCCTACGCCGATTACATCGATCTGATGGATCTCACCGAAGAGATGCTGCGCACTCTGGCGCAAGACATCCTGGGCGACACCAGGATCCGTTACGCCAAAGAGGGCGAAGAGGGCCTGACCATCGATTTCGGTCAGCCGTTCCAGCGCCTCTCCATGGTCGACTCCATCCTGAAGTACAACCCGGGTGTGACCCGTGACGATCTGGCCACCCTGGAGAAGGCCACCGCCGTCGCCAAGGGTCTGAAGATCGAGCTGATGAAGAGCTGGGAGCTGGGCCACGTGATCACCGCGATCTTCGAAGAGACCGTGGAACACATGCTGCTGCAACCGACCTTCATCACCGAGTACCCGGCCGCCGTCTCCCCGCTGGCCCGTCGCAACGACCAGAACCCGGACGTCACCGACCGCTTCGAGTTCTTCATCGGCGGCCGCGAGCTGGCCAACGGCTTCTCCGAGCTGAACGATGCGGAAGATCAGGCCGAGCGCTTCCAGGCCCAGGTTGACCAGAAAGCCGCAGGGGACGACGAAGCCATGTTCTACGACGCCGACTTCGTCACCGCGCTCGAACACGGTCTGCCGCCGACCGCCGGTCAAGGTATCGGCATCGACCGTCTGGTGATGCTGTTCACCAACAGCCACACCATCCGCGACGTCATCCTGTTCCCGGCCTTGCGTCCACAAAAGTAAGCGCCGCAGAAACAGGGCCGTAGCAAAACGCTGCCGTCCATGGCAATCAAAACGCCCCGCAATTGCGGGGCGTTTTTTTATGCAGAAGTCACACAGTGACGAACGGTCATCGGTCCGCTGGTGCGACAGGCGGCAGCAGCCACTCCCCCTGCCACAGGGTCAGTGCCCGGCCCGCCATCAGCACCCGCTCCTCCTGCAATTCCAGCCTGAGATCCCCGCCTCGGGCCGAGATCTGGCGGGCCCGCAATTGCCGTTTGCCGAGCCGCTCGGCCCAGAAGGGCACCAGGGCGCAGTGGTTGGAGCCGGTCACCGGATCCTCGTCCACCCCGACCCAGGGGGCGAAGTAGCGGGAGACGAAGTCGTCCTCCTTCCGGCTCGATGGCGCCGTCACCATGATCCCCCGGCCCGGCAGCGCCCGCAGGGCGTGAAAATCGGGGGTGAGCGCGCGGACCTCTTCCTCGCTACCGAGCTCAAGCAGGAACTTGGCCCCGGCCGCCAGGGTTTGCAGCGGCTGGCAGCCAAGAGCAGCCCCATAGGCAGGGTCCAGCTCGAGGGGCGCCAGGGCAATGCGCAGAAAATCGAGCCAGATCCACTCCCCTTCCCGCCGGGCCACCAGCTCGCCGCTGCGGGTCGCGAAGCGGATGGGGAGCTCCCCTGACACCTCCCCCGTCTGCCACAGCACATGGGCCGCCGCCAGGGTGCCATGGCCGCACAAGTCCACCTCCACTTGCGGAGTGAACCAGCGCAACCCGTAATGCCCCTCCCCCAGTTGGGTCAGAAAGGCACTCTCAGAGAGGTTGAACTCCGCTGCCATGGCCTGCAGCTCGGCGTCGGGCCGCGCTTCCCCCAGCACCACCACGGCGGGGTTGCCTCCGAAGGGGTGATGGCTGAAGGCGTTGACATGATAGAGACGGGACATGGTTGCTCCTTGGGGCATGAGAGATCCCCGGGACAGGGGCTCGGCAAGGCCATTTTTATATCACGGGCGCCCCGGGGCTGAGATGGATTTTGGCTTTATAAATTCATAAATCGCATAAAGAAGATATTTTTATTCTTTGTTGTTATTCATTACACCCCTTACCCTGACCAAAAATCAGACCATGGAAGACATGTGTGATGCCATTGACAGCCCCCACCCTGAGCCCGCTCTCTGACGAACAGCAGCGCCAGCTCAACCAAGTTCTCACCACCCTCAATACCCAGCAACTGGCCTGGGTCAGCGGTTATCTCTACGGCCTCTCCCAGGCGGGCGTCCAACCCGTGGCGAGCGCAGGTGCAGAAGCCGCGGCACCCGGCGGCAGCCTGACCATTCTCTACGGCTCCCAGACCGGGAATGCCAAGGGCGTGGCCAGCGCCATCAAGGCCCAGGCCGAGGCCCGCGGCCTGCCGGTGACCCTCACCTCCATGGCGGACTACAAACCCAAGCAGCTCAAGAAAGAGAGCCACCTGCTGGTGGTAGTGAGCACTTACGGGGAGGGGGAGCCCCCCGAGAGCGCCGTCGATCTGTTCGAGCAGCTTAAAAAAGGCAAGATTGGCAAACTCGAGGGCCTCAAGTTTGCCGTGCTGGGGCTGGGTGACAGCTCCTATGAGTTCTTCTGTCAGACCGGCAAGGATTTCGATGGTTTCCTCGCCAAAGCGGGGGCCGAGCGCATCCATGAGCTAGCTAGCCTCGATGTGGATTATCAGGATGCCGCCAAGGCCTGGGGCGAGCAGGCCGTTGCGGCGGTCGCCGCCACCCTCTCTGCCGGCGCCGCGACCGCCAGCGTGGCGGGCTCGGTGCAGGCCGCCGTCGGCCACAGCCAGTACAACAAGGAGAACCCCTTCCCGGCCAGACTCTCGGTGAACCAGAAGATCACCGGCCGCGACTCCACCAAGGACATCCGTCACATCGAGATCAACCTGGAAGAGTCCGGCATCACCTATCAACCGGGGGATGCGCTCGGTATCTGGTTCGACAACGACGCCGATCTCGTGGGGGAAGTGCTGGCCCTGACCGGTCTGACCGGTGACGAGGCCACCCCCCATGGCAGCCTGCGTGAGGCGCTGACCCGTCACTACGAGCTGACCCGGCTGCACGGGGGCCTGATCACTGGCCTCGCCGAGATCACGGACAACGCGGCGCTGAAGGATCTGGCCGGTGACAAGGCCCAGGTCAACGCCCTGGTCGCCTCTGCTCAAGTGGTGGACGTACTGAAACGCTTCCCGGCTTCCTTGAGTGCCGATCAACTGATCGCACTGCTGCGCCCCCTCACCCCCCGCCTCTACTCCATCGCCTCCGCCCAGAGCGAGGTGGAAGAAGAGGTGCACCTGACCGTCGGCGTGGTGCGCTACCGCCAGGAAGATGGCACAGTGCGAAGCGGCGGCGCCTCCTCCTATCTGGCGGACCGTCTGCCGGAAGATGCCGAGGTCCGGGTGTTCGTGGAGCACAACGACAACTTCCGCCTGCCCGCCAATCCCGACACCCCCGTCATCATGGTCGGCCCGGGCACCGGCATTGCCCCGTTCCGCGCCTTCCTGCAGGAGCGGGAAGCACAGGGGGCAGAGGGCAAGAACTGGCTCTTCTTCGGCAACCCCCACTTCACCCAGGACTTCCTCTATCAGGTGGAGTGGCAGCGTTATGTGAAATCGGGCCTGCTGTCCAAGATCTCCCTGGCCTTCAGCCGGGATCAGGCCAACAAGATTTATGTGCAGGACCGCCTGCGCGAGGCAGGGCTTGAGCTCTACCAGTGGCTGGAAGCAGGCGCTCACTTCTATGTGTGTGGCGACGCCAACCACATGGCGAAGGATGTGCAGGAAGCCCTGCTGGAAGTGATTGCGGAACACGGCCACAAGAGCCGTGAGGAAGCAGAAGAGTATCTGAGCGAATTGCGTCGTGCCAAACGTTATCAAAGGGATGTCTATTGATGAGCAAACAACTTATTCCGGGACCGGTCGAAGGGCCGCTGGCTGACAACGAACGCCTCAAGCGCGAGAGCAACTTCCTGCGCGGCACCATCGCCGAAGATCTGCAGGACCCGCTCACCGGCGGCTTCAACGGCGACAACTTCCAGCTGATCCGCTTCCACGGCATGTATCAGCAGGATGACCGCGACATCCGCCCGGAGCGCGCCGCCCAGAAGCTGGAGCCCCTGCACAACGTCATGCTGCGCGCCCGCCTGCCCGGCGGCATCATCACCCCGGCCCAGTGGCAGGTGATCGACAAGTTCGCCGAAGAACACAGCATGTACGGCAGCATCCGCCTGACCACCCGCCAGACCTTCCAGTTCCACGGGGTACTGAAGCGCGACATCAAGCTGATGCACCAGACCCTCAACAGCACAGGTATCGACTCCATCGCCACCGCGGGGGACGTAAACCGCAACGTGCTCTGCACCAGCAACCCGGTGGAGTCCGAGTTGCACCAGGAGGCCTACGAGTGGGCCAAGAAGATCTCCGAACACTTGCTGCCCAAGACCCGCGCCTACGTGGAGATCTGGCTGGATGGCGAGAAGCTGGGGGGTGACGAGGAGCCGATCCTGGGCTCCAACTACCTGCCGCGCAAATTCAAGACAACCGTGGTCATCCCGCCCCACAACGATGTGGACATCCACGCCAACGATCTCAACTTCGTGGCCATTGCCGATCACGGCAAGCTGGTGGGCTTCAACGTGCTGGTGGGGGGCGGTCTGGCCATGACCCACGGCGACACCACCACCTACCCGCGCAAAGCGAGCGACTTTGGCTTCATTCCGCTCTCCCACGTGCTGGAGGTGGCGGCCGCCGTGGTCAGCACCCAGCGCGACTGGGGCAACCGGGTCAACCGCAAGAACGCCAAGACCAAGTACACCCTTGAACGGGTGGGGGTCGAGGCCTTCAAGGCCGAGGTGGAGAACCGCGCCGGCATCCAGTTCGGGCCGGTTCACCCCTATGAATTCACCAGTCGTGGCGATCGCTTCGGCTGGGTGGAGGGGATCGACGGCAAACACCACCTGACCCTGTTTATCGAGAACGGCCGCCTGCTGGACTTCCCGGGCAAGCCCCTCAAGACCGGCATGCTGGAGATCGCCAAGGTGCATCAGGGGGACTTCCGCCTCACCGCCAACCAGAACCTCATCATCGCGGGCGTGCCTGCCGGCGAGAAGGCACGCATCGAGGCGCTGGCACGCCAGTACGGTCTGCTGGATGACGGCGTGAGCGAGCAGCGCAAGCAGTCCATGGCCTGTGTAGCCCTGCCCACCTGCCCCCTGGCAATGGCCGAGGCCGAGCGCATGCTGCCTGCCTTCGTCACCGACATCGAGGGGCTGCTGGCCAAGCACGGCCTGGCGGATGACGCCATCATCTTCCGGGTCACCGGCTGCCCCAACGGCTGCGGCCGCGCCATGCTGGCGGAAGTGGGTCTGGTGGGCAAGGCGCCGGGTCGCTACAACCTGCACCTGGGGGGCAACCTCGAGGGGACCCGCATCCCGCGCCTGCACCTGGAGAACATCACCGAGCCGCAGATCCTGGCCGAACTGGACGCCCTGATCGGCCGCTGGGCGAGCGAACGCAACCCGGACGAGTGCTTCGGCGATTTTGTCATTCGCGCCGGCATCATCGCCCCGGTTATCGACTCCGCGAGGGACTTCTATGCAGCCTGAACAGACTGATACAGCCCGGCTGGCGCGCACCGCCGACGGCCGGCTCGACCTCGACGCCCTCCTGGCCCTGGGCCGGGAGGAGCAGGTCGAGGCGCTGGCCCCCCTCAACCGGGCGCTGGACGCCATGAGCGCCCCCGAGCGGGTGCGCTGGGCCCTGGCCAACCTGCCGGGGGAGCATGTGCTGTCGTCGAGTTTCGGTATCCAGGCGGCGCTCATGCTGCACCTGGTGAGCCGCGAGCGGGCCGACGTGCCCGTGGTGCTGACCGACACCGGTTATCTCTTCCCCGAGACCTACCGTTTCATCGACGAGCTGACCGAGCGTCTCGCGCTCAACCTCAAGATCTACCGGGCCGAACTCAGCCCGGCCTGGCAGGAGGCCCGCTTCGGCCTCCTGTGGGAGCAGGGGGTGGAGGGGATCACCCGTTACAACCAGCTCAACAAGGTGGAGCCCATGGACCGCGCCCTGAACGAGCTGGGTGCCCGCACCTGGTTCTCGGGCCTGCGCCGTGAGCAGTCCGGCAGCCGGGGCAAGCTGCCGGTGCTGGCCATCCAGCGCGGTCGCTTCAAGTTCCTGCCGGTGATCGACTGGAGCAACAAGGACGTCTTCTACTACTTCAAGGAGTTCGACCTCCCCTACCACCCCTTGTGGGAGCAGGGTTACCTCTCGGTCGGCGACGTGCACACCACCGCCAAGTGGGAGCCCGGCATGAGCGAGGAGCAGACCCGCTTCTTCGGCCTCAAGCGCGAGTGTGGCCTGCATGAGGAAGGTGGCGAGAGCGACGGCTCCGGCATCTGATCCCCCGGTCCGGCCATGTGCTGCGCCCCGCCCACAAAAAAACGCCCGGCAACTGCCGGGCGTTTTTCTTTGTGCAGAAGGGCGACGTACCCCTCATTACATGGCGGCGGCGCGCGCCTGATTCAGCCAGTCGTTCACCAGCGCCTCGTGGCCCTTGAGCCAGGCATCGGCATGACGTTCCACGTCCGCCGGCTTGTTCTGCCCCTTGTTCATCAGGCCGTTCTGCACGTTGATGTCATTGAGCGGCAGCTTGACGATGGAGAAGAGCTTGGCGGCGGCCGGATTGGCCTCGGCAAACCGCTTGTTGGCAACGATGTGCATGGTGTTCACCGCAAAGCCGTAGTTCTTGCCGTTCGGCAAACGGGTCTTGGCCGCATCCGGGGCGTCGGCGGGGACTTCCAGCCACACCACATCCTTGCCCGGCACCAGTTCGCTGCTGAGCCAGTAGGGGGTCCAGGTGTAATAGAGCACCGGCTTGCCGGCCTGGTAGCGAGCCAGGGTATCGGCGATCAGCGCCGCGTAGTTGCCCTGCTTGTGGGCCACCGTGGGGGTCAGACCAAAGGCGTCGAGGTGATGGTTGATCGCCCCCTCGCAGCCCCAGCCGGGGTTGCAACCGATGAGGTCGGCCTTGCCGTCGCCATCCCCGTCAAACAGCGCCGCCACCTCGGGATCCTTGAGCTGGCCCAGGTTGGTGATGCCGTATTGGGTCGCGGTCTGCTTGTCGATGAGGTACCCCTGGGCGGCACCGGCCACATAGGTGCCCTCACGGAAGAACACCTTGTCCCCCCCCGCCTGCTCGTACTTGTTGTCCTGCAGCGGCACCCAGTTGAACGCGAGGAAGGTGCCGTCTCCCTGGGCAACCGAGGCATAGGCCACGTTGTAGTCCACCTCCTGGGCGGGCTGGACATCGTAACCCAGACGCGCCATCAGCTTGCTCACCAGCAGGCTCTGGAAGGCCTCTTCCGGCAAGGAGCTCTGCAGGGGCTGAACGCGCACCCCCTCCCCCGGCAACTCGGCGCTGGCCATGGCGAGCGGGCTCAGCAGTTGGGTACTCAGCAGCAATGTGCCCAGGGTCAATCCTTTGGTGATCTGTCTCATGCATTTACTCCTTTGTAATCGATTTTCTTGTCACGACCGGCCAGGCGCAGCAGCAGGGCGGCGGGGCCGTGCTGATACCAGCGGCCGGTACGGGTGCGATCCGGTTGCCCCATCGCCTGGGTGAGGCGGTCGAGCACGATGGCCAGCAGCACGATGCCGAGGCCGCCGATGGAGGCGAGCCCCATGTCGAGCCGGCCGATGCCGCGCAGCACCATCTGGCCGAGGCCCCCCACCGCGATCATGGAGGCGATCACCACCATGGAGAGCGCCAGCATCAGGGTCTGGTTGACCCCGGCCATGATGGTGGGCATGGCGAGCGGCAGCTGTACCTTGAACAGCAACTGGGAGGGGCTGGCACCGAACGAGTGGGCCGCCTCCACCAGATCCGTGGGCACCTGGCGAATACCCAGCATGGTGAGCCGGATCATGGGCGGCAGGGCGAAGATGACGGTCACCACCACCCCGGGCACGTTGCCGATGCCAAACAGCATCACGATGGGGATGAGGTAGACGAACGCCGGGGTGGTCTGCATGGCATCCAGCAGCGGCCGGGTCCAGGTGGAGAGCCGCTCGCTGCGGGCCAGCAGGATGCCGGTGGGCAACCCCAGCAGCACGCAGAAGAACAGCGAGGTCAGCACCAGGGACAGGGTCACCATGGCATCGGACCAGGCCCCGATGAGCCCGATCCCCACAAGAGACGCGAGCGTACCGAGCGCCATGCGGCCGTTCACCAGTTGCCAGGCAAGCATGGCCAGGAGCCCCATCATCAGGGTGGAGGGCACCGTCTGCAGCAGATGGGTCATGGCGTTCAGGGTCAGCTCCACCGGTGCGCGGATCAGCTGGAACAGCGGCCGCAGGTTCTCCACCAGCCAGCCGATGCCCCCTTCCACCCAGGTATCCAGCGGCACCAGCGCCTGCTGGAAAGGATCCAGCCAGTCGATGGCGGTTGTGGTGTCGGCGGCTTCGATCTGGTTCTGCCAGTAGGTGGCCTGGGTGTCGATACTGCCCCAGGGATCGGACACCTCGGTGGACGCAGGCGCGCTCCAGGGATCTGCCGCCACCTCATCGGCCCGCAGGGAAGGGCTCGCCAGCAGCACCAGGGCCAGCAGCCCGCTCAGCAACAAATGGGGATTCATCAGCTTCATGCCGGAGTACTCCTGTCCAGGGTGTTGAGCAGATTGGCCTTGGAGATGAGGCCGAGGTAAGTGCCATCCTCCTCGACCACGGGCACCTGACAGGGGGCGGCCGCCACCTGGCTGATCAGTTCATTGAGGGCGGTGTCCGCCAGGATGGGCTGGATGTCCGCCAGCAACGCCTGCTCCAGGCTGCCTTTGGCCCTGACCGCCTGACCGAGCGACTCCACCGAGACGACCCCGAGGAAGCGGCGGCTGCGATCCACCACGTAGCCGAACTCCCGCTCAAGCTCCTTGAGCTGGCGCAGGGCGTTGCCCGGCCCGTCGGTGGTGTGTTTCTTGATGAGGGGCACCTGCTTGCGGCTGGCCACATCGCGGGCGCTGAACACATGGGCCAGATCCACCCCGCGAAAGAAGGCGCGCACATAGTCGTTGGCGGGCTGGTTCAGGATCTCGTCCGGGGTGCCCACTTGCACCAGCTGGCCATCCTGCATGATGGCGATGCGATCGCCGATGCGCATCGCCTCGTCCAGATCGTGAGAGATGAAGACGATGGTGCGCTGCTGGCTGGCCTGCAGCTTGAGCAGCTCATCCTGCATCTCGGTGCGGATCAGGGGATCCAGCGCGGAGAAAGCTTCGTCCATCAGCAGGATGTCGGGGTCATTGGCAAGGGCCCGGGCCAGCCCGACCCGCTGCTTCATGCCGCCGGAGAGGGCATCCGGATAAGCCTCTATCCACTGTCCCAGCCCCACCTGATGGAGCGCCTGACGGGCGCTCTGCTGGCGCTCCGCCAGCGGTACACCGGCCAGCTCCAGCCCGAAGGCGGTATTTTCCAGCACACTCAGGTGCGGCATCAGGGCGAAGGACTGGAATACCATGCTGATCTTCTTGCGGCGCACCCGGCGCAGCTCGCGCTCCGAGATGGCGGCGATGTCCTCGCCATCGATCAGCACCTGGCCGCGGGTCGGCTCGATCAGCCGGTTGAAGAGACGCACCAGGGTGGACTTGCCCGAACCGGAGAGGCCCATCACCACGA
This sequence comes from Aeromonas sp. s10, assembly GCF_040907975.1. Taxonomy (NCBI): domain Bacteria; kingdom Pseudomonadati; phylum Pseudomonadota; class Gammaproteobacteria; order Aeromonadales; family Aeromonadaceae; genus Aeromonas; species Aeromonas sp. s10. The sequence continues at coordinate 192,590 of NZ_JBFOCV010000041.1, forward strand.
AGATCTCCCCTTCGTTGATGGCCAGATTGACATCCTGGACCCCCAGGGTCTGTCCGGTCTTTTTCAGGATACTGGCGCGATCATGCCCTTTCGCCAGCAATTTGAACGCTTTATCCGGCTGATCGCCGAAGATTTTGTAGAGGGATTTGACCTCGAGTTTGACTGTCATATTGTCCTTTTTTCTTGGCCGACGCCTTGCCTGGCAAACCGTCGAACGTGAGCCAATTACTTTTAACACTAAGCAATTTCACACCCAAACAAAAGAACCAATTGAAGCTGAGCAGGAAAGATTAAATTTAAGCCATTGATTTTTATTAGTTATTTTTATTCATAAAAATCCATTAAATCACGATAAAAACGCCTATAACAGACAGGGCCACCACAGTATCGATGCACTTTCAGCACATTTCATTAATGATTAAAAGGCGTTAGCAGCAGGCAAAAAGAGAGGAAGGGGATGACTGCGCCCATCGGAGCAATGAATGGCCAATTCATTACATAACTAACTATTTTGATGTCACGCATCCCGGTATTGCTTCAGGCACCTTCAACCATGCCGGTTCAGCCCCCTTCTCTTTGCAGCAACAGGGCACAAAAAAGCCCCCTGCTGTCGCAAGGGGCTCTTCATGGCATCAGAGGGCTCAGCGCCGCTGCCAGGTCTCGAAACAGTAGGGATGGGGATTCTTCTCGTCAGGCTGATGTAACTCGCGCTCGATGCACGACCAGTCGCCCTCGTCGAAGGCCGGGAAACGGGTATCCCCCTCCACCGCCAGATCGATGCGGGTCAGATAGAGCCTGTCGGCCCGTGGCAGCAGCTGGCCGTAGAGATGACCGCCCCCGATCACCATCAGCTCCGCGACGTCACTATCCGCCAGCAGGGCCAGTGCGGCCTCCACCGAGTCGATAACCTCCACGCCGTCGGCCCGGTAGTCGGGGTTGCGGCTGATCACCAGGTTGCGGCGCCCGGGCAGCGGTCGTCCGATGGATTCAAAGGTCTTGCGCCCCATCAGCACCGGCTTGCCCAGGGTGACCCGCTTGAAGTGGGCCAGATCCGCCGGCAGGTGCCAGGGCATCTGGTTGTCCAGGCCGATCACCCTATCCTGGGCCATGGCGGCAATCATGGAAATCATCATGGGGTCAACCTCTCGCACCGTCGTCAGATAATGGGGCGGTTACGGTACACGACCAGAGAGGGGATCGCCAAACCGAAACTCAGGGCCCCCACAATAAACAGCGCCTTGAGGCCGTTCTCCACCGCGCTCTGAAGCAGCTCCATGGTCACCCCGGAGATATTGAGCTCCACGATGGCGATCATGGTCTTGAACGCATAGCTGCCCGGGATCATGGGGATGATGGAGGCGACGCTGAACACCGGGCGCGGTGCCAGCAGGCGGCGCGACCAGTAGACACAGACAAAACCGACCGTGGTCGCCGCTGCCAGGGTGGCCCACTCGATGGGCATGCCGTAGTGGATGAGCAGGGTACGCAGGCTGTGGGCCAGCGCGCCCCCCATGGCGCAATATTTGAGCATCCGTGGCGGCACGTTGAACAGCATGGCAAAGCCCACCGCCGGAATGGCCGACCAGAAGGCATCCTTGGCCAGCAGCCAGAGCAGTTCCATCATACCTTCCACCCCCAGATACCGGTCACCGACATGGCGCGCATGATCCCGATATGGTTCCGCGCGCTGATGGATAGCCGGTTTGCCCCGATCAACAGGGTCGATACAACGTCAAAGATCTTCATACTTTCCACCCCCAGATACCGGTCACCGACATGGCGAGCATGATCCCGATATGGTTCCACGCGCTGATGGATAGCCGGTTTGCCCCGATCAACAGGGTCGATACAACGTCAAAGATCTTCATACTTTCCACCCCCAGATGCCGGTCACCGACATGGCGAGAATGATCCCTATGGCTGCGCTGATGGTCAGCAGTGTCGCCGTGCCCCAGCGGGCCAGCCCCATGTTGAAGTAACCCTTCACCATGTCGGAGACCGCATTGATGAGCGGGAACCCCGGCACCAGCAGCAACACGCTGGCGGCCATGGCGAGATAGGGTTGTTCGCCCCAGCCGAAGAAGGTGGCGCTGGAGGCGAGCAGGGTGGCGATGAAACCGGTGGCGGCAAAGTTGATGAGGGGACTGTGGTGATGGCGGGCAATGAGCTGGCGCACCCGCATGGCGACCGAGGCCGAGCAGCAGGTCACCAGGAAGATGGGCCAGTCACCGCCAAACAGCAGGCTGAAGGCACCGCAGGAGAGCCCCACCATGGGCACCACCAGCCAGGGGTGATAGTGGAACGGCGTGATGGCCTCGAGGCGCTGACGTACCTCGCGTGCGCCGATAAGCGACTTTTCCGTCATGATGCAGATGCGCTGGATTTCGCACACCACCTGCATGTTGATGCCGTGCTCCCGCACCCGGCGGGTGGTGGTGACGCAACTGCCCTGGTAGAGGCTGGTGAGGACGATGGCGCTGGAAGAGATGGCCATCTCGACGCTCTCCAGCCCGAGCGCCATGCCCAGGCGGACCGTGGTCTGCTCGATGATGCGGCTCTCCGCCCCAAACTGGGCCAGCATCTGGCCCGCCTTGACGATGATCCGGGTGATCTCCGTCTGCTGCTCTCGCGACAGCACCCTTCCTGGTGTGATGCTTCTCATGATCCCTTTGAGTCATAGCAAGATGAAATGTGTCTGGATATTACCCCAAAATAAATACACCTTCATCCATCTCTATCGGACTGCGGGCACTGGTCACTATTATTCAGCCGCCCGGGGAATATTTGCAGCAAATAAAAAACAATTCACCCAACTTGCTTAACAACTTGTTTGAGAAGGGGTGAAACAAATTAATAAATACCCTGTTTTTTTATACCTTGAACAGGGCCGTGAATTATTTCCGTTTCAGATAACTGGAAAACGCTATCACATTATCCGGCAGCGGGGGCTCTGCCATTTCCTGACAAGATTCGTTCTGCAGATCCAGAATGTGCTGGCGCATGGCGTAGACGGAGTCATGCATCATGTTGGCTATCCGGATGCAGCTGTCGAGGTTGTTTCTTGCCAGGCGGCGCTGGCAGTCGATGCGAAATTGCAGACCTCGCAACCGACGTTGCCGCTCTGGCCCCACCTGGGCGATCAGGGTCTCTATCTGCTGGTGCAGCAGCGCGTCGAGTCGCTCCGGCTCGGCCAGCGCCCAGTACTTCAGGGTATCGAAATCAGGCAGCTCCATATACCCTCCTGGCCGGACCTCGCCCATGGAATGGAACGACGCCGGGCACATCACTATTTCACTGTCCCTAGGGAAGGTTATATAGGATGGTGGCGATTTTGGGCCATTCACCGCCGAGCCACAGGAGTCCGGTTTTTGGCACGGATTGCGCATCGTTGGCGGAAAAAATCATTTATTCCTTATGATTCATGAAATTAACCGAATCCGGTCTGCGTCAGTTTTTTTATAAAATTTCAGCACCATTTTTATCGGCCTTATGCCTTATTAAGGGACTTTCCTCAAAATTGTTTTTCATTCGACTCTCTCCCTGGCTCGACGCCCTCCCCTTGCCTCATCCTGCGGTTTAACATATCTCACTGATTATGTTATTTTATTTACCACTTTATTGCGGCAACCAAGGGCAGACCATGAGCAAGGCAAGAATCGGTATCGTCACCGTCAGCGATCGCGCCAGTGCAGGCATCTACGAAGATCTCTCCGGCAAGGCCATCATCGACACCCTGAACGCCTACCTGACCTCGGAATGGGAGCCCGTCTATCAGGTGATCCCCGACGAGCAGGATCAGATTGAGGCGACCCTGGTTCGGCTGGTGGACGATGAGCAGTGCTGCCTTGTCGTTACCACGGGGGGCACAGGGCCGGCCAGGCGGGATGTGACCCCGGAGGCCACCGAGGCGGTGTGCGATCGCATGATGCCGGGCTTTGGCGAGCTGATGCGGGCCGAGTCCCTCAAGTTCGTGCCGACCGCCATCCTGTCGCGCCAGACCGCCGGCCTGCGCGGCAGCTCGCTCATCGTCAACCTGCCGGGCAAGCCCAAATCGATCCGCGAGTGCCTGGATGCGGTCTTCCCCGCCATTCCCTACTGCATCGACCTGATGGAAGGGCCCTATCTCGAGTGCGACGAGGCCATCATCAAACCGTTCCGCCCGAAGAAATAAGCACTGGGCGGGGATTTCCCCCGCCCTTTGCTCATTTGCGCCCGTACACCTTGACCCCCGCCCTGCTCCCTTCCGAATTGCCGTACACCTCGATGCGCTTGATGCAGAGTCGGCTGCCGAGGGATTGCCACCCCGACTCCTGATCCTCTCTCAACACCTTGTCGAAATAGAGGGTCTTGCTGCGATCGTTGCCGTAGAACACCTTGACCCGCTCCAGGGTCAACTCCCGCCCTGCCTTGACCATGATGGATTTGGTCGGTCGGCAGGCGAGCATGGGAATGATGGCGGGATGATCGCCGACCCCGAGCAGAATGGTCTGCCCCAAGCGGATATCCTCGTCTGCCATGGCGGGGGGAACAGCAGCCCCCAGCAGCACCATGGGTACGCAGATGCGCAACGCGCGGGCAAGAGTGGACAAGGAGTAAAGGGAAAACAGCGCTGACATGATGCCTCCTGAAAAAGGAGTCATGATAAGGGCCCGATGCCAGACCCAAGCTGTACTGGCCCTGTACCAGGGGCCATGACAATGGCAGGAGGCCCGTGTGGGTAACGGGGGCCTGGGCCCCCGTTACCCCTGCCGGACGCGCTAACCGCCCCACATGGCCGACAGCCGCGACTCCATGGCCTCTTCCTGCTCATCCGGCAGCTCGGTGAAGAAGTCGAGTCCGGTCTGCTCCTCCACCTCATCCACCGTCACCACATAGTCCGCCAGCCGACTGGCCGAGACGTTCTCTTGCGGCAGGATGAAGGCGATGGCCCGCTTGCCCGCCAGATCCATCACCACCCGGTAGTAGGCGTGGGGCACGGTCACGCCGTTGCCGATGGCGCCATCGGAGTAGGTGAAGATGGGGCCGGTGATCACCTGCACGCTCTTGTAGGTGATGGCCCACTGCCGGGTCTTCTCCTCCAGGATGCGCCAGGCCCCCTGGTTGAGCGCCGGCAGTTGCGGGGTCATGTTGGTCAGCAGGAAGCTCTGCTTCATGGTGTTGGCGGTGGAGCGCATGTCCGCCGCCGGCGCCTGGTGGCCGCGGTCATAGCCCGAGCCCTTGTAGTCCGACAGGGTGGCGCGAAACTGCACCGGCACCTCCTTGTCCTCGGCGAAGGCATCCTTGCGCGGCACCTGGCCCTGGGCGCTGGCGGCCGTCATCCGGTAAGAGACCCAGTCAGAGACCTTGGTGTCGTAGTTGTACCCGGCGGCATAGCCCTCCCGGCACAACAGCTGACTGGATTGACCGGGTACCCCCAGGGTGACGTGCTCCCCGCACTGGAAGCCCGCCGCCAGGCTCGGGAAGGTGGTGAGAGTGAATCCGATAGCCAGAACTAATTTATTGATATTATTCATTATTATGCCACTCCTTGTGTTAGGCGGAGTGATTTGACACCAGGTCGGATGAGTAAGGCAATCGCACAAATAGCGAGCAATCCGGAAATGTGAAGAGGACGGCAAAACCGCAAACAAGGCGCCGCCAACCGGGGGATTGTCATCCCGCCGTCACTGTGCTGAGGGGGGAATTTCTCCAGCACTATCAGAGAGATAAGGGGTCAACACCGAGGCACTCTGTCAGCGCAGCGCCCGGCTCCCGCCACGCACGCCCCTGGCCGGGTCAGGGAATATCGAAAAAATCCCAACGAAATAAGGGATCCTCAAGCCCGATAATTAGTCCGCGCTTGTTTGCTCGAGATCAAACGGAGCCATGAAAAGCCCTCTAGAATCAGCCCGTCATCTATTTGGGGCGCCATGAAAGGGGGCCGTTCATTGCGAAAATGCCCGCAGGATTTCTCCTTCATGAATAAGCGTGCCCCGTTGCCGGAATACATCATGACGCAGCCTCATGCCACGCTTCAAATAACGATGACGACAGACCTTTCATAACAATTAATCCGGTCTGGCACCGCGTACCCTGCGTTTCCAACGATGCCATTCCTGGCCTTCCTGCCGGAAGGCCAGGAATGGTCGTGCTTTTCAATCAGGATAAGGATGCATGATGAAAAAGTCCCTGCTGGCTGGCGCCCTGCTGCTCTGCCCTGCCGCCTTTGCCGCCACCACACACTGGGAATACAGCGGCGAGGCCGGCCCGGCGAAATGGGCCAGCCTGACCCCGGAATATGGCCAGTGTGCCGGCAGCAACCAGTCGCCGGTCAACCTCTCGGGTCTGGTGAAGGCCGATCTGGCCCCCCTGCAGTTCCACTATCAGGCGGGTGGCAAGACGCTGGTCAACAACGGCCACACGGTGCAGGTCAACTATGCCCCCGGCAGCACCCTTGAGCTCGACGGCATGCACTTCGAACTCAAGCAGTTCCACTTCCACGCCCCCAGCGAAAACCTCATCGAGGGCAGGTCCTACCCCCTGGAGGGTCACCTGGTCCATGCCAATGACAAGGGGGAGTTGGCGGTGGTCGCCGTGATGTTCGAGCCGGGCCAGGCCAATGGGGCCCTGAGCCAGGCCTGGCAGGTGCTGCCAGCCAAGGCGGGGGAGATCCATGCCTTCAAGGAACCCATCTCGGCAGAGCAACTGCTGCCCGCCCAGCACGACTACTACCGCTTCAGCGGGTCCCTCACCACCCCACCCTGCTCGGAAGGAGTGCGCTGGCTGGTGATGAAGGAGCCGGTCCAGGCCAGCCAGGCCCAGATCGATGCCTTCAAGGCGGTGATGCACCACCCCAACAACCGCCCCGTCCAGCCTCTCAACGGGCGACTGGTGCTGGAATAAGGGGGTTATCTCACCGATTAGCGCAATAAAAAGAGGGCCTGTTGGCCCTCTTTTGCATCTTTCGCAAAGGTGTTTACAGGCTGGCAGCGATGCGTGCCCCCAGCGCGGCGTTGTTCAGCACCAGCTGGATATTGGCTGCCAGGGAGTTACCACCGGTCAGCTCGCACACCCTGACAACCGATCACAGGCTGGCAGCGATGCGCGCCCCCAGCGCGGCGTTGCTCAGCACCCGCTGGCTATTAACTGTCAGGGAGTTGCCACCGGTCAGCTCGCACACCCGGACAACCGATCACAGGCTGGCAGCGATGCGCGCCCCCAGCGCGGCGTTGTTCAGCACCAGCTGGATATTGGCTGCCAGGGAGTTACCACCGGTCAGCTCGCACACCCGGGCCAGCAGGAAGGGGGTGGACGCCTTGCCCTTGACCCCCTGCTCGTCCGCCTCACGCAGTGCCTGGGCAATGGCGGCGTCGATGTCGGCCTTGGGCATGGCAAACTGGGTCGGGATCGGGTTGGCCACCACGGCGCCCCCGGCCAGCCCCAGCTCCCACTTCAGACGCAGCGCCTCGGCGATCGCCGCCGGGCTCTCCAGGCGGTAATCCACCTTGAAGCCGCTCTCCCGGGTGTAGAAGGCGGGCAGCTCCTCGGTCTGGTAGCCGATCACCGGCACCCCCTGGGTCTCCAGGTACTCCAGAGTCAGACCGATGTCGAGGATCGACTTGGCGCCGGCGCAGACCACGGCCACCGGGGTCTGGGCAAATTCCTGCAGGTCAGCGGAGATGTCGAAGGTCTCCTGGGCGCCGCGATGCACGCCGCCGATGCCGCCGGTGGCGAACACCCGGATCCCGGCCATGGCGGCCACTATCATGGTGGAGGCCACCGTGGTCGCCCCCAGCCCCTTGTTGGCCAGCACGAAGGGGATGTCGCGGCGGCTGCACTTGGTGGCGGCATGACCGGCCCGGCCCAGCGCCTCCAGGGCCCCCGCATCCAGACCCACCTTGAGGCGGCCATCGATGATGGCGATGGTGGCCGGCACGGCGCCGTTGTCCCGCACCACCTGCTCGACCTGGCGCGCCGTCTCCACGTTCTGCGGATAGGGCATGCCGTGGGAGATGATGGTGGACTCCAGGGCCACCACCGGCTTGCCGGCAGCCAGCGCGGCGGCAACTTCAGGTTGGATATCGAGGTAAGCGTTCAACATGGGTACTCCTCCAGCATGCGTTCAACGGCGGCCTTGGATAGGCCGGAAAAGACGGTATCGGAACAATTGACGGTGAGGGCGGCGCAACCGAGGGCGAACCGGGTTGTCTCCATGATGCCCTGATCCTGCAACCAGGCGTGGGCCAGCCCTGCCATGAAGGCATCGCCGCCGCCGGTCACGTTGACGACCGGGCTGCCGAGCACGGGCAGATGGCCCTGGCAGGCCCCGTCGCTATAGAAGATCCCCTGATCGCCGAGGCTCAGGAAGAGCCGCTGCACCCCGGCGCGGTGGAACCAGGCCGCCGCCATGGGCCAGGTGTCGGGCCCCCCGATGGTGAAGCCGCACAGCTGCTCCGCCTCGGTGCGATTGGGTTTGAGGGTGTGGATGCGGTGCAGCCAGGGGCGGATCTTCTCCACCTTGGCCACCGACACGGTGTCCACGAAGATGATGTGCTCCCCCTGGCGCTCGAACAGCCAGTCCAGGGTGTGGGTGGCGAGGTTGGTGTCGAGCACCCAGAGCCGGGCCGCACCGAGAAAACCGATCAGGGGGGTGAGCCGGGCCGGGGTGAGCTGCTCGATGATCCCCATGTCGTTGACGGCGCAGCTCATCTCGCCGCTGCCATCGTGCAGACTGAGGTAGCAGGAGGTCGATTGACCCTCCAGTACCAGTACCTGGCGCACGTCGACCCCGGCGCGCTGGCTCACCTCCAGCAGGTGGTGGCCGTATTGATCGTTGCCCACCGCAGTCAGCAGGCGAGTATCGGTGCCAAGGCGCGCCAGGTTCTCGGCGATGTTGCGCCCCACCCCGCCGGCGGAGGTGCGTACCCGGCCCGGGTTGGAATCCCCGATGCGCAGGTTGTCGTGGCTGCAGCCACAGATATCCATGTTGGCGCCGCCGATCACCACGGCGTAGGGGCCTTCGCGCAGCACATAGCCGCGCCCCTGCACATAGCCCTGGCGCATCAGGCTGGAGATGTGGCTCGCCAGCGCGGAGCGGCTAATGCCGAGCCTGTCCGCCAGCTCCTGCTGGGCAATCATGGGATCCTGGCGCAGCAGGGCGAGGATCTCTTGCTCACGTTCCGTCATAGACAAACATCCAGTTGCAAACGTTTGTCCATTATTTCCGAAAAACGTTTTCCCGCCATCCTCTCGTACAAGAAATGTCGGGTCGCGCACAAAAAATCACCGGGCAGTGCCCGGCGATCACAACATGGTTTTCAGATGGGCCACTCACCCCAGCTGTACCCAGACCTCGCTCCCCTCCAGTCGCACCGGCCAGCAGGCGACGCTCAGGGCAGGATCGTCCAGACAGCGACCGTCCATCAGGGCGTAGCGCTGCTTGTAAAGGGGCGAGGCGACCACGGGCTCCCCACCGGCATCCCCCACCAGACCACGCCCCAGCACCGCCACGCCGGCCAGGGGATCCACCCCGTCCAGGGCATAGACATGCTCCCCGAGGCGAAACAGCGCCAGCACCCGCCCCTCCAGCCAGGCGCTGCGCCCGGCCTGCTCCGGCAGCGCCGCCAGCTCGCATACCCTATGCCAGGCTCCAGGTTCTGACTGTAAGGTCTCTTCTTTTATGTCGCTCATACCACCTCCTTGATAGCGATATCCGGCACCCATTGCCCCCGCTCCTCACGGCGCGGCGGCGTCTCGTCCTCGGGCCGGTTGACGAAGGCCTCGAACAGCTTGAGCTTGTCCGGATCCGCCAATGTGCTCTTCCACTCGCACTGCCAGGTGCCGACGATCCCCTCCATCATGGCCTCCAGCTCGGCACCGATGCCGAGCCTGTCCTCGATGATCACCGACTTTAGGTAGTCGAGCCCCCCTTCCATGTTCTCCATCCAGACCGAGGTACGTTGCAGCCTGTCCCCGGTGCGCACGTAGAACATCAGCAGCCGGTCGATGTAGCGGATCAGGGTCTGCTCGTCGAGATCCGTGGCGAACAGGTCGGCGTGGCGCGGCCGCATGCCGCCGTTGCCACACACATAGAGGTTCCAGCCCCGCTCGGTGGCGATGACGCCGATGTCCTTGCTCTGGGCCTCGGCGCACTCCCGGGTGCAGCCTGAGACCGCAAACTTCAGCTTGTGGGGGGCCCGCAGCCCCTTGTAGCGGTGTTCCAGGGTCTGGGTCAGGGTCATGGAGTCCTGTACCCCGTAACGACACCAGGTGGAGCCCACGCAGGACTTCACGGTGCGCACCGACTTGCCGTAGGCCTGACCGGTCTCGAAGCCCGCCGCCACCAGCTCGCCCCAGATGGCGGGCAGCTGGTCGACCCGGGCGCCGAAGAGATCGATGCGCTGGCCGCCGGTGATCTTGGTGTAGAGGCCGTACTTGCGCGCCACTTCGCCGATGGTGATGAGCCCCTCCGGGGTGATCTCCCCCCCCGGGATGCGCGGCACCACCGAATAGGTGCCGTCCTTTTGCAGGTTCGCAAGGAAGGCGTCGTTGGTGTCCTGCAGGGCGCGGTGCGGTTTCTCCAGCACGTGCTCGTTCCAGAGGGACGCCAGGATGGAGGCCACCGTCGGCTTGCAGATGTCGCACCCCAGCCCCTGGCCGTGCTTGTCCCGCAGCGCCTCGAAGCTCTTCAGCTCGCCCACCCGGGCCAGGTGATAGAGCTCCTGACGGCCGTAGGCGAAGTGCTCGCACAACCCCTTGTCCGCCTCGACGCCAAGATCCGCCAGGGTCTGATCCACCACTTGCTTGAGCAGGTTGCTGCAACCGCCGCAACCCGTGCCGGCCTTGGTGCAGCTCTTCACCGCCGAGAGCTCGTGATTGCCCGCCCGAACGGCGGCCACCACGTCCCCTTTGCTCACGTTGTGGCAGGAGCAGAGGATGGCGCTGTCCGGCAGCACCAGGGGCGCGGGGGCGGCCCCGACCTCCCCCACCAGCAGGGAGAGCGGCGGCTGGGGCAGCGCCACCCCGTTCTGGTAGTACTGCAGCAGCCGCTCATAATCGGCCCCGTCCCCCACCAGGATGGCGCCGAGCAGGCGATTGCCCTCGCCGTCGGTCACCAGCTTCTTGTAGATGCCGTTGACCCTGTCCAGCAGCAGCAACTCCTGGGCGCCGGCGGTGCTGGCGTGGGCATCGCCGATGGAGCCCACGTCCACCCCCATCAGCTTGAGCTTGGTGGACATGTCGGCCCCGATAAAGCGGGTCTCGCCGCCGCACAGACTGGCCACTGCGGCCCGGGCCATCTGGTAGCCGGGAGCCACCAGGCCGAAGATGCGCCCCTGCCAGAGCGCGCACTCGCCGATGGCGAGGATGGCGGGATCCGAACTGTGGCAGCCGTCGTCGATGCAGATGCCGCCGCGCTCCCCGACCTCCAGCCCGGATTGCCGGGCCAGGGTGTCGGCGGGGCGGATCCCCGCCGAGAACAGCAGCACGTCGGTCTCAATGTGGGAACCGTCCTTGAAACGCAGGCGATGACGGGCCTGCTCCCCCTGCTCGATGCACTCGGTGGCTTTCTCCACCAGCACCTCGACCCCGAGGGCCTGGATCTTGTCCCGCAGCACGGCGCCGCCGCTCTCGTCGAGCTGCACCGGCATCAGCCTTGGGGCGAACTCCACCACCTGGGTCTTGAGGCCGAGCAAGCGCAGGGCGTTGGCCGCCTCCAGCCCCAGCAGGCCGCCACCGATGACCACGCCGCTGCGGGCCTGGGCGCAGGCATCGCGGATGGCGGCGAGATCTCCCAGGGTGCGATAGACGAAGCAGCCCTCTCGCTGATGACCGGGGATGGGGGGCACGAAGGGGACCGAGCCGGTCGCCAGCACCAGACGGTCGTAAGGGAACTGCTCGCCGTTGGCCAGCGTCAGGGTGCGGGTGGCCCGGTCGAGCACCTCCACCTCGGCCCCCAGCCGCAGCGCAATGCCGCTCTCTTCATACCAGGCAGGATCCGCCATGCGCAGGGCCTGGGGCGCCTTGCCGCCGAATACCTCGGAGAGGTGTACCCTGTCGTAGGCGGCATCAGGCTCGGCGCCAAACACCGTCACCTCGAACCGGCTCAGGCCACCGGCCGCCACCAGCTGTTCGACGAAGTGGTGACCCACCATACCGTTGCCCACCACCAGCAGCCGTTGCTTTGCGGTCTGTTCGGCGGAACCACTGTTCTGGCAACCGAGCAGGCCCATGCCGTCCTCTGTCACCCACTGTTGCTCTTTGTCAGTCATGTCTCTCTTCCTTGAATCCGGCGGGCTCAGGCGCGCAGCTTGCTGCGCACCTGCCCGGCTGCCTTGAGGGGGGTCACCTTGCGCTGCTTCTCGTAGAGGAAGCGCAGCACCTGCTGACGCAGCTTGTGGTAGTGGGGATCGTCCGCCAGGGCGACCCTGTCTCTGGGCCTTGGCAGGTCGACGGTCAGGATCTCACCGACCGTGGCGCTGGGGCCATTGGTCATCATGACGATGCGATCGGAGAGCAGCACCGCCTCGTCCACGTCGTGGGTGATCATGATGACGGTGTTGCCAAGCTCCGCCTGGATCGCCATCAGCGCGTCCTGCAGATGGGCCCGGGTCAGGGCATCGAGGGCGCCGAACGGTTCGTCCATCAGCAACACCTTGGGGGAGAGCGAGAGGGCACGGGCGATGCCGACCCGCTGCTTCATGCCCCCCGACAGCTCGTGGGGCATCTTCTGGCTGGCGTGATCCATCTGCACCAGGGAGAGGTAGTAGTCCACCCGCTCCGCCACCACCCGCTTGTCAGACTCCACCTGGGCCACCGCCAGCGCCACGTTCTGCTGGACGCTGAGCCAGGGCAGCAGGGCGTGGTTCTGGAACACCATGGCGCGCTCGGGCCCCGGGCCCGCCACCTCGCGGCCATCGAGAATGATGCCGCCCAGGGTCGGCTCCAGCAGCCCGGCCACCAGGTTGAGGACGGTGCTCTTGCCGCAGCCCGAGTGACCGATGAGGGAGACAAACTCCCCCTTCTCGATGCGCAGGTTGACCCGGCTCAAGGCCTCGAAGCTGCCCTGCTCCGTCTCGAACGAGATGCCGACGTCGCTTATCTCCAGATAACTCTTCATTGGCTCTTCTCCTGCCTGAATAGAAATGTGATTAACGCAGCACCTGGCGCTTGTCCCAGGACAACCACTGCTGCAGTGCCAGCATGCCCCTGTCCAGGGCGCAGCCGATGAGGCCTATGGTGATCACCGCCACCATGATGCGGGCCAGAGACGCAGAGCCGCCGCTCTGGAACTCGTCCCACACGAACTTGCCGAGCCCCGGGTTCTGGGCCAGCATCTCCGCCGCGATCAGCACCATCCAGGCCACCCCCAGTGAGAGCCGCAGCCCGGTGAAGATCATGGGCAGGGCCCCGGGCAGCACGATGCGCCGCACGTGGGTCACAAAGGAGAGGCGCAGCACCCGGCTGACGTTGTGCAGATCCCCATCCAGCCCCGCCACCCCCACCGCCGTGTTGATCAGGGTCGGCCAGAGGGAGCAGAGGGTCACCGTCAGGGCCGAGGTGAGGAAGGACTTGGCGAGCCAGGGGGCGGGATTGGCGTAGAGGGCGCTCACCACTAGCGTGATGAGGGGCAGCCAGGCCAGCGGCGACACCGGCTTGAGCAGCTGGATCACCGGGTTGGCGGCGCGATAGAGCCCCTGATTCATGCCGAGCAGCACCCCGCACGGAATGGCGATCAGAGTCGCCAGCGCGAAGCCGCACAGCACGGTGAGCAGGCTGGTGGCTATCTGATCGAAGAAGGTGGGACGTCCTGTGTAGGGGCGCAGCTTCACCTCGGCCGCCGGATCCGCCGCTAGTCGCTCGGCGTTGCGCACCTGCTGGCGTTCGAGGAAAGCCGCCGCCTTCTCCCGCTCCTGCAGATGCTCCTGCCCGAGGGACCAGAGCTGGCTGGCGGTGGCGAGCGGCCCCGGCAGGGTGCCCAGACTGGTCTGCACCTGGCTCGCCCCCCACTGCCAGAGGCCGAGGAAGAGCAGCACGCCGAGCAGGGGCTGCACCATGATTTTCCAGTTGATGGCTTTTAAATGGATGAGGGGCCATGTGTGTCGTTTCATCGGGATCTCCTTGCTCATTGCACCCGCTCATCGCCCTTGAGGCCGATGGCGAACTGTTGCAGGTAGGCGTTGGGGTGGCGGCCGTCGTAGATGAGGCCGTCGATGAAGCCATCCTGGGGGCCGCGATAGCCCTGCTCGCTGGCAAAGTCTGGGAAGTCACTGGCCTTGAGCTTGCCCTCGGCGATGAGGGCCTCGGCGGCCTGGCGATAGACGTCCGGTTGATAGACGGCCTTGGCCACCTGCTCGAACCAGGCATCCGGCCTGGCTTCGGGGATCTGGCCCCAGCGCCGCATCTGGGTCAGATACCAGATGGCGTCGGAGTAGTAGGGATAGGTGGCGTGGTGGCGGAAGAAGACGTTGAAATCCGGCACCTGGCGCTTGTCCCCCCTGGCGTACTCGAAGGTGCCCGTCATGGAGTTCGCGATCACCTGCTCGTCCGCCCCCACGTACTCGGGTTTGGCCAGCAGCTTGGCCGCCGCGCGCCGGTTGCCGTTGTCGTCTGCATCCAGCCACCAGGCCGCCCGCAGCAGCGCCTTCACCAGCCGCACATGGGTGTTGGGATGACGCTCGGCCCACTGCCGGGTGACGCCGAACACCTTCTCCGGGTTGTTGCGCCAGATCTCGTTATCCGTGATGACGGGCACCCCTATGCCCCTGGCGACCGCCTGCTGGTTCCAGGGCTCCCCCACGCTGTAGCCAGCGATGGTGCCCGCCTCCAGGGTGGCGGGCATCTGGGGGGGCGGCGTCACCGACAGCAGCACGTCCGCCTGGCGCTGGCCCGAGTTGTCCCCAAGCTTGGGCGCATAGAAACCGGGATGCAGGCCACCTGCCGCCAGCCAGTACCTCAGCTCGTAGTTGTGGGGGGAGACGGGGAAAACCATTCCCATGTTGAAGGGCTTGCCCTCCTGACGATATTCCGCCACCACGGGCTTGAGGGCGGCGGCGCTCACCGGGGGCGGCACCTGGCCCGCCTGCGGCCTGGGCAACTGGGGCGCCATGGCGGCCCAGACGCTGTTGGCCACCGTGATGGCGTTGCCGTTGAGATCCATGGCAAACGCCGTCACCAGCTCGGCCTGGGTGCCGATACCGATGTGGGCCGCCAGGGGCTGGCCCGCCAGCATCTGGGCACCGTCCAGCTCGCCGTCTATCACCCGATCCAGCAGGATCTTCCAGTTCGCCTGGGCTTCGAGGGTGACGTAGAGTCCCTCATCCTCGAAATAGCCACGCTCGTAGGCCACCGCCAGCGGCGCCATGTCGGTCAGCTTGATGAAGCCGAGCCTGAGCTCCTCCTGCTCCGGGGCTCCCAGTGCCAGCACCGGCAGCGACAGCGCCGCCAGCAGCATCCCCGCACATCCTTGTCGTCCGTTCATTGCATCTCCTCCCTCGGTTCCGGGTCAGGGCCATGGCGCCAGGCTGCCTGGAATCGCAGTGCCACCTCGTTGCAGCGCTGCGACCCAAGGTGCGTCGCGACCAAAAAAAAGCCCCGCCGATCCGGGATCGGCGGGGCTTCTTTGCCCTGTTGCGGGTGAGTGACCTGACCGGCCCCTCACTGCGCATCGTTACTTCATTGCTATCGTGTTTTTGTTATTCACTTTCCGTGCCAGCTCGTCCAGGGTGCATCAGGCGGCCCTTTGCGGTCTGTGGTGCCCTGATCCTCCCTCAAATTTGCCTCAATTAGGCGCAGTTGCACCAAAACGGTTGGCCACGGGAGCGCTCAGGCGGGCAAAGCCTGCAGCAGTTGCCGCGCCAGCTCCCCCAGGCTCAGGTGACGGCTCATGGCGGTGCTGCGCATCAGGCGATAGGCCTCGTCCTCGTCCAGCCCCTGATGGCGCATCAGGCGTCCCTTGGCCTGCTCGATGAGCCGCCTATCCTCCAGCTTCTGGCGCAGCTCGCTCTCGGTCTGCATCAGGGCCTGCACCATGGCGAGCTGACTGCGGGCCAGGCGCAGCCACTGCTCCACCGGCTCACGCTCGCCGCAAGGGTGGGGCACCAGCAACACCCCCTGCTGCAACAGGGCGAGCTGGGTATCGCCCCCCAGCCGCTCGCAGAACAAGAGGCGCGGCATGTCGGGCCAAAGGGAGAGGCCAAGGCGTACCTCGGCGCTGAACTGGCGGCAACTGACGAGCAGGGCATCCCCCCTCTGCGTCGGCGTCAGCAACTGGCGGGTATCGAGGATCCCGGGCTGATGGCCGTAGTGACTGACCAGCAGGGCCAGGCGGTTCGCCTGGCCCGGGTCATCGGCGTGGATCAACAGCCGGGAAGCGGGGCCGTCCTGGCCCCGGGTGGAAAAAGTGGTCATGGCGCTCCTTGCCGGCGACGATCGCGTTCTGTCTGGCGAAAATGCCGCAACATGAAGGCCAACTCTTTGAATCTACCTCCTTTTTATCTATCAGGAGGTAGTGGGGGTAGAGGGAAAATCGCCCCTCAGGCGACCCGTTCCAGGGCCTCCGTCAGCAGCCCCTGCAGCTCGGCGCGCAGCCGCACCACCTCCCCCATGATGATCAGCACCGGGCTCTGGCCCAGCAGGGCACGGGCGGCCTGCTCCAGGCCATCGAGCGTGGCCTCGTGCACCTGTTGGCGGGGGCTGCAGCCAGCCACCACCAGGGCCACCGGCAGCGCGCCCGGAGCCCCAGCCCTCAACATCCCTTCCCGAATGCGGGCCGCCCGCTCCAGCCCCATGTAGAACACCAGGGTGTGGCCCGCCCGGGTCAGCCCCTGCCAGCCCTGATAGTCGCGCTCGTCCATCAGGTGCCCCGTCACCAGGGTCAGGGAGCGGGCCAGCCCCCTGTGGGTCAGGGGAATGAAGCTGCTGGCGGCGCACCCCAGGGCCGCCGTGATCCCCGGCACCAGCTCGGCCTCGATGCCGTGCCGGGCCAGGTGTAGCGCCTCCTCGCCACCGCGCCCGAACACCAGGGGATCCCCTCCCTTGAGGCGCACCACCCGCTTGCCCGTGCGGGCCAGGGCCAGCAGCAGGGCGTTGATCTCCTCCTGGGTCGGGCTCGGCTCACCACAGCGCTTGCCCACGTCGAAGCGGGCCGCCCCGTGGGGAATGCGGGCCAGGATCTCGCTCCCCACCAGGCGGTCATAGACCACGACCTCTGCCGCCTCCAGACGGTGCAGGGCGCGCAGGGTCAACAATTCGAGGGGCCCGGGGCCCGCTCCCACCAGACTGATTTGGCTCATCTCAGGCTCCTTGTGTCCTGGCACCGCACTAAGCGGATGCCAGGAAAACATGTTTGATCAACAGCTTGTCGATTTCGGGCAGACAGGTGCCGCAGTTGCTGCCACAGCCGAGCAGGGCCTGCAGCCCCGCCAGCTCGCTCACTCCCTGCCGGGTGATGGCATCGACGATGCGCTGCTCCGAGACCCGCAGGCAGGAGCAGACCAGCCGGCTCTCCCCGGCCAGGGCCTGGCTCAGGGTCTGGCTCAGGGCCCCCGCCTGGAGCGGCGTGCCGAGCAGACTGGCCAGCAGGTCGACCTTGATGTCCGGGCGCCGCACCCCCACCAGCAGGATCCCCTCGATACGATCTCCGGCCAGGGCCACGGCCAGCCACCCCTCCTTCATGGGCAGCCTGAGCCAGTGCCCCTCGGCCCCCAGCCGTTGCCACAGGCTCTCTGTGCTCTCTGACCAGGAGGCCAGCAGGGTGCAGTTCCCCTCGGGCAGGGGACGCCTGGCCCACCAGTCCACCGGCTCGCGCCACTCACCACGGCCACACCAGATCCCTTGCCAGCGGGTGAGCTGCGCCCTGGCCTGCACACGCCCCTGTTTGAACATCGGCTGGCCGGAAAGGGGATCCACCACGGGGGCGATGAGGCGGTTGACCGCCCCCTGGCTGCACTGGCTGTCGGTCCAGTGCATGGGCAGGAAGGCCTCCCCCTCCCTGAGCCCCTCATCCAGCCCCACCAGCAGCAGCGCCTCCCCGAGCCCGTTGCAAAGGCGCACCAGATCCCCCTCCTTCACGCCAAGCGCCAGCAGGCTGGCGGCTCCCATCCGCACCCTGGGCCAGGGCTCGGCCTCCTGCAACCGGGGTACATGGCCGGTGCGGGTCATGGTGTGCCACTGATCCCGCAGGCGGCCACTGTTGAGGAGCAGGGAGACAGCCCCTGCAAGCGGGAGCGTTTCTGGCTGCTCGGGGAAGCGCTGGGCCAGGGCCAGCAGGCGGGCCCGGCCATCCGGGGTGGCAAAGCGCCCATCCTCAAACAGGCGGGCCCTCCCCTGGGGCCAGTCAGCGTTGACGGGCCAGCGCAGGGGTTCCAACGCCTCGAATTCGGCACGGGTGAGACCCGCCAGCCCGGAGATGTCGAACTGGCGGGATCCGTCGTTCTCAAACCCGGAGAGGGCGGCATGCTCGCAGAAGATCTCGTGCTCGTGCTCATAGGCGAACCCCTCGCCAAAGCCGAGCCGACGGGCGAGCCGGGTCAGGGCCCACCAGTCGGGCCTGGCCTCCCCCGGCAGGGGAAGGAAGGCGCGCTGGCGGCTGATGGTGCGCTCGGAGTTGGTGACGGTCCCGCTCTTCTCCCCCCAGGCGGCGGCAGGCAACAGCAGGTGGGCGAGGCGCGCCGTGTCGGTGTTGGCCGTCACCTCGGAGACCACCAGCAGCTCGCAGCGGCTCAGGGCCTCGCGCACCCGGTTGCCGTCCGGCAGGGAGACCGCCGGGTTGGTGCCGAGCACCCAGAGCGCGCGGATCTCCCCCCGGTGCACTGCCTCGAACAGCTCGACGGCCTTGTGCCCCGGCCCGCGCACCATGGTCGGGCTTCCCCAGAAGCGCTGTACCCGATCGCACTCGGCCTCGCCAAAGCCCATGTGGGCGGCGAGCTGGGTCGCGAGCCCTCCCACCTCACGCCCTCCCATGGCGTTGGGTTGCCCCGTCATGGAGAAGGGAGCCGCCCCCGGCTTGCCGATGCGACCGCACATCAGGTGGGCGTTGATGATGGCGTTGGCCTTGTCCACCCCCTGGTTGGACTGGTTGATCCCCTGGCAGAACAGGGTGACGGTCTTGGGGGTACGGGCAAAGAGCTGGTAGAAACCGAGCAGATCGCTGCGGGAGAGGCCGCAGCTGCGGGCCACCTCGTCCAACTGCCAGGCGGGGTCGTCCAGCGCGCCCGCAAGTTCCTCGAAACCGCTCACGTGCTGCGCCACATAGGCCTTGTCCCAGCCATCTACATCGAGCAGGTAGCGGCACAGGCCGTTCCAGAGCGTCACGTCGCTGCCGGGTTTGAGCGCCAGATGCAGATCCCCCTGCTCCGCCGTCATGGTGCGGCGAGGATCCAGCACCACCAGCTTGAGCTCGGGGCGCCGCGCCCTGGCCTGCTGCAGGCGGCGAAACAGCACGGGATGGGTCCAGGCGGTGTTGGCACCGGTGAGCACCACCAGATCGGCGAGCTCGAGATCCTCGTAACAGGCGGGCACCAGATCCTCCCCGAAGGCGCGCTGGTGGGCCACCACCGCCGACGACATGCAGAGCCGGGAGTTGGTGTCCACGTTGGCACTGCCGAGGTACCCCTTCATCAGCTTGTTGGCGACGTAGTAATCCTCGGTGGTGAGCTGGCCCGACAGATAGATGCCGATGGCATCCGGCCCGGACTCGGCCAGGATGGCGGCAAAGCGCTCCGCCAGGGTGTCCAGGGCCTCCTCCCAGCCGATGCGCTGCCCCATCCAGCGCGGATAGAGCAGGCGGTCGGGAAAGGCCAGGCTCTCCAGCAGGCTGGCCCCCTTGACGCACAGGGCGCCGCCGTTGGCCGGATGCTGCTCATCCCCCTGCAACTGCCAGTTGTCACCCTCCCGGCTCAGCCGGATGCCGCACCCCACTCCGCAATAGGCACAGGTGGTCTTCATTCCCTTGCTCCTTGTCATGTGTCTGACGAGGGGCCCATAAAAAAAAGCGTCCGCCCCCCTGCGGGGACGGACGCCTTTGTCCGGATGCCTCATCGTCTTGTATGGGGAAGTGACTGCAAACCCCGCGCCAGGATGCAAGGGGCGCCGCCATTGCGTATCAGGGTGTCGGGCTGCGCCGCCACGGTGCAGCCGCCCCCTTGTTGGGCCCGCCTTGCGGGAATCCGCCCCGCACACTGGGCAAGGGGCCCACCGGGGGTATAATGCGCCGCCACACAGGAGAGAGAGATGAAAGTGTCAGATGAAGACGCTGCCGGGCAGCACCGGGCAGATGCCCGGGAGAGAGGGGACTATTGCGCCATCGGGCTGGTCAATCCCAAATCCCCGGAGAACGTGGGTGCCGTGATGCGGGCCGCCGGCTGCTACGGGGCGGACGAAGTCTACTACACGGGGCAGCGCTTCGAGCTGGCGAGGCGTTTTGTCACCGACACCAAGCAGATGGTGGAGAAGATCCCCCTGCTCGGGGTCGAGGAGCTGCTGGACTTCGTGCCCGAGGGCTGCATCCCTGTGCTGGTGGATTTGATCGAGGGGGCCACGCCCCTGCCGGATTACGTGCACCCCGAGAGAGCCTTCTACATCTTCGGCCCGGAGGATGGCACCCTGGAACCCGCCCGCTTCGCGGCGGTGAAGGAGGTCATCTATGTGCCGACTCAGGGTTGCATGAACCTGGCCGCCTCGGTCAACGTCATCCTCTATGACCGGTTGGCCAAGACGCTCAGAGCCAAAGACTAAGGGCGGGGCAAGACGTTATCTATTACGACCGGCTGGCCAAGACGCTCAGAGCCAAAGACTAAGGGCGGGGCAAGAGGGGCCCGATGACGGCATCAGGCCCGACAGCTAGGGCTGTGGCTTGTTCGCCCGCACCACCTGCTCCCTGAGAAAGTCCTGGTAGTAGTCGTAGAGCTTGTTCTGCCGATAGATCTCCGCCAGCTTGCCCTGCCTTATCAGGGTACGCATGCCGGGATCCCAGAGCCCGTGCAACTCCCTGCCCTTCGGGGTATCGGCGAAGATGGGGTAGGTCGGGATCCAGCGCAGGAATACCTGTACCAGCTCGGGGGGAAGGGAGCCTTCGGGGTAGAGGGCGCCGTCGGTCAGGTAGTAGCGGTAACGCCCCTTGATCAGCAATTGCAGCGCCATCTCGTGGCTGTCTATCTCGAACCAGCGCATCGGCTCCGGGATGAACTTGTCAAAGGCCCACCCCCTCAGCCAGAGCACCTCCTGCTCCTTGAGGCTGTGCTCCCCTGCCCAGTGCGGCAGCCAGCGCTTTTGCATCACCACGCTCACGTAGTCCGCCGAGTCGGGGTAGTCGGGCTGATGGACCCCGGGCACTTCTCCCCGATAGACCCCCATCGCCATGTCCCCCTCCTTTTGCGACACCACCGCCAGTGCCCGTTTGTAAGGCACCATGTGAAGCTTCACCTCGTGCCCCAGGGGTTCATAGATGGCTCGAACCACATCCAGATAGACCCCCTTGCCGTCCCGGTGACAGAAGCCGGGCCAGTCGTCGCAATAGACGTGTATGGTGTCTGCCCGCACGAACGAGGTGATCAGCAGGCAACAGAACAGAAAAAGACGAACCATGAATATCCTCAGTGATATGGCACTCGGCAGATGCTCACCGCCGGACGGCCCGTTCAGGCATACAGATAGCATAGAAAAACAGAGTCCCGGCCGACATTTTCCCCATTTTGCGAGCGGGTCGAGGGTTATTGTCGCCCCACAGCGTATCATGGCAAACAAGATTCATTAGTAGCCCAACTTGAGGGGAGATTCTCATGCCAACCATCAAATCCCTGCTCTGCCCCGTCGATTTCTCCGAGATGTCCAGAGCGGTACTCGACTACGCCGTCTTCATGGCCAACACCCACCAGGCCGAGCTCAAACTGGTCCACGTGGTGGATCAGCTGCACGGCTTCGACAGCTACAAGATCCTGCACATGACGGCCATCGAGATCACCCACGAGATGGAACGCCAGGCCAAGAGTCAGCTCAAGGAACTGGTCGCCTGCCTGCCCATTCCGGCCAAGTTCGAGGTCCGCTTTGGCCGCGCCGCCGATGAAATCGTCCTCCAGGCGAAGGAAGACAAGGTGGATCTCGTGGTCATGGGCAGCCATGGCCGCTCCGGCATCAGCCACCTGCTGGTGGGCAGCGTGGCAGAATCCGTGGTGCGCCACGCACCCTGCCCCGTGCTGGTGGTCCGCAAATAATCCCCGCCTGATGCGCCAAGGCCAGCATATGCTGGCCTTTTTGCTGTTGATTGCCATGGGATGCTCATCTCAGAACCGGTGCACGAGGGATAACGAGAGGTCGTCGGCAAGGTAGAGCGCCACCCACCAGCCCTGGTAACGCCCTAGCAGCAGGGTCTCAGCCATGGGCATAGATGACGCTCCCTCCCTTGATGGTGTCGATGATCGCCCTGGACTGCTCCCTTGGCAGGGCCGGGCATCCCCAGCTGCGCCCCAGCTTGTCAAACTTCTGCAGATGCCTGGGGCTGGCATAATCCGCCCCGTGCACCACGATGGCGCGCTTGCGGGCATTGCTGTTCTTGCCGGGACTGAGGCCGTCGAGACGCAGGGAGTAACCGTGCTTGCCCTGATAGGTCTCGGCGGTGCGGTAGACCCCCAGGGAACTTTGCCGGGAATTCATCTGATTGGAGAACTGGCGGGCGGCCAGCTCCCCCGAATTGCGGCCGTGGCTGACCCAGGTGTGGTAGAGCAGCTTGTGGCGCTTGACGTCGATGACGAACAGCCGGCGCATGGTCGAGGGCTTGCTGTAGTCGATGATAGTGAGAATGGGTTTTCGCTTGTGGCGCACGCTCTGGTAACCGTCCAGGGCCTTGCGAAACACGCGGCTGTCGAGCTTGCCCGCCAGCCCGAGCTGACGATAGAGATCCTGGTCCCAGCTGGCGTGGCTGGCGCCGCTGAAACAGAGCGCCCCCAGCAGCAGTGGCAGGCTCAGCCAGAGGCTGCCCCACCACGCACTCCTATCCTGTCCCTTCATCCTTGAAGTTGCTCCCCTTGCTGTCGCTGGCCTGATGCCCCGGGTGACACCGCATCCTGCTGGATAGTTATATGCAAGCCATTGATTGCGAGCAATAAAAAAGCACAAAAATGCCGACCTGAGTCGGCATTGTCCTGCTTGCTGAGCGTGCCTGGATCAGGCACGGCTGAGATAATCCGCCTGCCCCACCCACTTGTAGCTGGTGAGTTCGGTCAGCCCCATGGGGCCACGGGCGTGAAGCATCTGGGTCGAGACCGCCACCTCGGCCCCGAGGCCAAACTGGCCGCCGTCGGTGAAGCGGGTGGAGGCGTTGACATAGACCGCCGCCGAACCGGCCCCGTTGACGAAACGCTCGGCATTGGTGAGGGAGTTGGTCAGGATGGCATCGGAGTGGCCGGCGTTGTGCTCGCGCATATGGGCGAGCGCCTCGTTGACGTCCGCCACCACCTTGACCCCCAGGGTCAGCCCCAGCCACTCGGTGTCGAAATCTTCCGGCCCCGCGTCGCACAGGTTGTCGCTGCCAGCCAGCAGCGCCATGGCGTTGGGCGCCCCCACCAGAGTCACCTTGCGCTCGTTCATCAGAGCCACCAGTTGCGGCAGCAAGGTAGCCGCCACCTTCTCGTGTACCAGCAGGGTATCGAGGGCGTTGCAGGCGGAGGGGCGCTGCACCTTGGCGTTCTCGATGACCGCCAGGGAACGCGCCAGATCGGCGCTCTCGTCCACGAAGATATGGCTGATACCGAACCCGCCGATGATGACGGGGATGGAGCTGTTCTCCTTGCACATCTTGTGAAGACCCGCGCCGCCGCGGGGGATGATCATGTCCACGTAGCGGTCGAGGCGCAGCAACTCGGCCACCAGCGCCCTGTCCGGATTGTCGATGTACTGCACCGCCGCCTCGGGCAGGCCGGACGCTGCCAGGGCATGCTGGATCACCCGCACCAGCTCCAGGTTGGAGTGGAAGGTCTCGCGACCGCCGCGCAGAATGCTGGCGTTGCCGGTCTTGAGGCAGAGGCTGGCGATGTCGATGGTGACATTGGGGCGCGCCTCGTAGATGACGCCGATGACACCGATGGGCACCCGGCGACGGGAAAGGCGCAGGCCATTCTCCAGCACCCGGCTGTCGATTTCGGCCCCGACCGGATCATCCAGGGTGATCACCTTGCGCACATCCGCCACGATGCCGGCAAGGCGCGCCGGGTTGAGCAGCAGGCGATCCAGCATGGCTTCCGTGAGCCCCGCCTCGCGCCCGGCGGCGATGTCTTTCTCGTTGGCCGCCAGGATCTGGGCACTGCGTGCTTCCAGTTCATCGGCGATGGCCGCCAGCGCCCGGTTCTTCTGTGCCGTGCTGACGGTGGCCAGTTGATAGGCGGCTTCACGGGCCGCCTGCCCCATTTTCTCCAGACTCATCACAGTTCCCTTTTGTTCATGCGGTGCCGCCCTCTTCAGAGCAGCACCATGTCATCACGGTGGATGGCCACGGCCCCATAGCCGTAACCCAATACCTGTTCAATCTGATCCGAGTGGACACCCCGCAGCCGATCCAGCTCCAGATGGTCGTAACGGCAGATACCGCGAGCCAGCTCGCTCCCCTTGGGATCCAGGATACGCACCACGTCGCCACGCACGAAATCACCCTTCACCGCGACGATGCCCTTGGGCAGCAGGCTGGAGCCCTTCTCCTGCATGGCGGCCACGGCCCCCTGATCCACCTGCACTTCGCCGTGAGGAGGGGGCCCTGCCAGGATCCAGCTCTTGCGCCCTTCCAGGGGAGATGCCAGGGCCGGGAACAGGGTCCCCACCCGCTCCCCGGCGGCGAGTCGGCCGATCACTTCCGGGATCTGGCCGGTGGCGATCACCACGTCCACCCCGGCCCGGCGCGCCACGTCGGCCGCCTGCAGCTTGGTGGCCATGCCACCGGTGCCAAGGCCGCTCACGCTGTCACCGGCAAGGGAGCGCAGGGTGTCGTCTATGGTCTGCACCTCTTCGATGAGCTGGGCATCCGGGTTGGTGCGCGGGTCGGCGGTGAAGAGCCCCTTCTGATCCGTGAGCAGGATCAGCAAGTCCGCATCCGCCAGGATGGCGGCACGGGCGGAGAGGTTGTCGTTGTCCCCCACCTTGATCTCGGCGGTGGCCACGGCGTCGTTCTCGTTGATGACGGGGATGATGCGGTGATCGAGCAGAGTGCGCAGGGTGTCGCGGGCATTGAGGTAGCGCTCCCTGTCTTCCAGGTCGGCGCGGGTCAGCAGCATCTGGCCGATGTGCAGCCCGTAGAGGTTGAACAGGTCCTGCCATACCCGGATGAGCTGGGTCTGACCCACCGCCGCCAGCATCTGTTTGTTCGGCAGGGTAGGCGCCAGCGGAGGGTGGCCCAGATGCTCACGACCGGCGGCGATGGCCCCCGACGTGACCAGCACGACACGGTGCCCGTGTCGATGCAAGGCGGCACATTGTCTGACCAGCTCGACCATGTGGGCACGGTTGAGGCGGGCAGATCCCCCGGTGAGCACGCTGGTGCCCAGT
This sequence comes from Aeromonas sp. s10, assembly GCF_040907975.1. Taxonomy (NCBI): domain Bacteria; kingdom Pseudomonadati; phylum Pseudomonadota; class Gammaproteobacteria; order Aeromonadales; family Aeromonadaceae; genus Aeromonas; species Aeromonas sp. s10. The sequence continues at coordinate 218,093 of NZ_JBFOCV010000041.1, forward strand.
TTGACGACTATGGTTCTGTTTTCCATGGGAACGAAGGGTTAGAAAAGTAAGGAATCCCTTTATACCCACGGCCCCCCTGCCCTGCAAGGCAATTAAGCCTCGCCAGGCAGTTGCGGGCTCGGTGACAAAGCATCGGGGTACCCCGCACCGGGAAGATGCGGGGCTTGGGGATCAGGCTGCCGTCACGCTCAGTTCGGCAGTCACTTGCTTCGCGGGGGAGAGAGTACACTCCAGCTGGGTCAACTTGCCGCTGATGAGCTTGTAGAAATGTTGCAGGGTGCGTTCCACTTCCGCCTGATGCTTCTTGGGCAGCGCCTTGTCGATCCACTCCCCGTCCGCGTTGTAGAACCCCGTCTGATAGTGGTAGCTGAAGCTGTGATCCTCCTGCTCCAGCACCAGCCACCAGCCCCAGAACTCCCGCTTGTCCGGGGCAGGCTTGGCGCTGACACAGACGGACAGGCAGTCAAAGCGGTAGCGGCCCTCCTCGCACAGGTCTTCACGCAAATAGGGGCCAATGGCCGCGAACTGCCGCAGCAATCGCTTGTAAGTCACTCTTTCTGACATGCTAACCTCCCTGTTGAACAAGCCATACCATCACATGGTGATGTTACATTTTTAGTTTTATATCATGTACATAAGTGCTTTTTGAGCCAATCTACCGTCTCTTTCAGTGCCTCGTCATAGACCTCGAGCAGTGGCTGCTTGTCAAACACCACCGCCTTGCCGTTGCGACTCGCAGCGGCCAATGCCCGGACATCCTGCTCGGGACAAATAAAATCTTTCTTGTGCCCGATACTCAATATCGGCACGGAAGTGCGACTCCCCAGCAATCCCTGGGTCTTGAGGGAGAAGACCTGACACTTGGTGCGCAGCAGATCCCACTGGGCCGCGTCCGCCCCCAGCCGGTTCGCCAGCCCGTCGCGCATCATGCGCGGGCAGCGGGCGAACATCTCCTGATTGGTGAACACCTGGTTGATGCCGGCACCGATGCAGACCACAGTCCGAAGCTTGAATGGCTCGACGAAGGCGAGACGGGCCGCCACATTGCCGGCGAGGCGGAACCCCACCATGGCGATGCGCTGGTGATCGACCCAGGCCACCTCCGAGAGGTAGTTGAGCACCGCCTGGTGCAGGCGGCTGGTGTCCTGCACCAGGGGCCAGTGCTCGGCATAGCCGGTGCCCGGCATGTCCAGTGAGAGCATCCCGATGCCGTGGGGCTCGAGACACTTGAAATAGAAGTTGAGGAAGTCCACCTGAAGCGAATCGATGCCACCGCTGACGATGACCAGGGGCACAGGTTTCTCGGTGGTGGGCAGATGCAGATAGCCCTGGATGGTCTTGCCCCGAAACGGGACCTGCAACTCCTTGAGGGGCACCTTGAACAGGCGTCCGGCCTCGCGATAGGCCATGTTGCCAAGCAACTGGGCCTGATCCGCCAGCTCGTCGTGCTTAAGGTGGGGGTAGCTTGCGATGGAGTAGTAGCGCACGGCCTTGAGCAGGCTCTTCAGTGCCGCGGCGCGATCCCCTTCCCCCAGCAGCATCCGCCCCGTATTGAAATAATGGCCGGCGAGCTGGCTCCACTCATAGACCCAGTTGCCGGGCACATAGCCCTTGATGGTGTCCAGATAGCGTTCGTGACTGCGCTCCCCCTGCCCCATGGCGATGTGCGCCAGGGTCTGCTCCACCTCGACGGGATCGGCCCCCTGCCAGGCCCAGGTCGGTCTGCGCAGCAGGCGATACCAGCGGGGCGACAGGGCGCCATCGATGAAGCTGTCAGACAGTGCGCTGTCTTGCTCGTCGACGGGGCTCGAGTTGGAGACTTCGGAAGTTTCCAATACCTTTTTGACCCGGGTAAACAGCTTTTCCGTCAGATTGGTATCGTCGTTTGGTTCCAAAATAGTGGCTCTTCTGTCTCAAACAATGTCCCATCTTAACCACTTTTCACATCGAGCAGCCACACCAGAAACGCATTGAGCCCCAAAAGGGGCTCAATGTGGTCAACCTTGCATCACGACGGATCAGTCCGCTCCCAAATGCCGGGGAGTCACTGGTCGCGACCGGTGCGGCGATTACGCTTCGTCGCAGATCGGCTTGGCGAACTCCAGCGCCATGTCCCAGGGCTGTTCAATCCAGGTGTCCTGCGGAATGGCGACTTCGAAGTCGTCCACCAGGGGTTCGCCCATGGGCTTGGCGAAGATGGTGATGAACTTGGCTCTGGGGTAGAGCTCGCGGATCGCCTTGGCGGTGCCGCCGGTGTCCACCAGATCGTCCACCACCAGCCAGCCTTCGCCGTCACCTGCGGTGGTGGCAGCCTTCACCACCACCAGCTCGCGCTGGTTGTCGTGGTCATAGCTGGAGATGCAGAGGGTTTCGACATTGCGAATGCCAAGTTCGCGGGCCATCAGGGCCGCAGGCACCAGACCACCGCGGCTGACGGCGATGATCCCTTTCCACTGGCTGACAGGCAGTTGACGACGGGCCAGACGGCGCGCTTCGCGTTGCAGGTTATCCCACGATACATAGAATTTCTTAGGCATAGTAATTGGCTCAACGACTTACAGTTAAAACAAAGGGTTAGCGCGCAACATCACGCGGTATCACGCATTCCATGCGGAGCTCTGCCGCCACTTTGCCGCCATTTTTCACCTATGAGTGAGGGCTGATCAGAGGGTTTAATCTGACCGCGTCATCCAAATGTTCGGGGGCAAAATGGGCGTACCTCATGGTCATGGTGATGGTGCTGTGACCGAGGATTCGCTGTAGGACAAGGATATTACCACCATTCATCATAAAATGGCTGGCAAACGTATGTCTGAGCACATGAGAAAGTTGTCCCTCCGGCAGGTTCACCCCGGATTTTTGCGCGGCATACTCAAATGCGTCATAGCAGGGAGGGAACAACCTGCCTTCATGGATGCCGCGTTTGGGGATCAGTTCATAGAGCTCTGGCGAGATGGGGACCGAGCGATTGCGCTTGCTCTTGGTCTGGGTGAACGTCAGCCGATACTTGCTCACCTGGGCGCTGGTCAGCCCCTGCACCTCAGACCAACGCGCCCCGGTGGCCAGACAGAGTTTGACCACCGTGGTCAATGCCGGCACCCGGGAGGTCGCGCAACTGGCCAGCAGCATGTCGATTTGCGCTGCCGTGAGGTAGGTCATCTCCGATTCATGGGTTTTGACCTGCCGCAAGCCAGTCAATGGGTGGGGGTTCACCCACTCCCCCAATCGGATCAGCTCCCCAAACACCGCATTCAGCAAGCGCTGTTCGTCGTTCACCGTTTTGGGCCCAGCGGCCCGGTCACGGCAGCGACCAGGGAAGATGATGGCTCCAGTGAGCCGCCCTTCCCGGTACGTGGCGAAATGCCCCTTGTTGAGATCGACCGCATAGGGGTTGCCCATCGCCTCGGCCATCAAGTCGAGTTTGCGCTTGACCTGTTCGCCAGAGACCAGTGTCTGCCCATGCAAACGGAACCAGAGGTCGATGACGTCGGACAAGCGCCGCTTGTCTTCGGTCACCTTGTTGGCGGTGAGCCAAGGGTTGCTGTTGCTCTCTTCCAGCAACCACTTTTCCCAGGCCAGCGCCTCGCCCTTGGTGGCGAAGCGCTTGCGCTTGCGCGGACCCTCACGGCCTTGGGGGTAGACTTCGGCAAGCCAGAGGCGTGGCTTGCCGTCGTCGAGTTTTCGGACGGTCATTTTAAGTTAGCTGTTAATAGTATTTCTTTGGAGGTTTCATCTGAATTAATTTGCACTGGTTTTTTTATAAACGTTTTTTCCACAAGAAAGTAGTTACAGAAACTTAGCATTACCATTAAGAGCGATGAGATAACAAAATAAAGTGGGTAAGATGGCGCAGATGAAAACATCAACCCAACTAAATTCAATGCCACCCCGTGAAGAATGTAAACGCTATAACTTACCTTCCCACCTAGCCTGAACAACCGAAGAGATAAAAAGGAATAAATCGAGTTGTTTGAGCATATAAACAAAAGAACAAGCGAAATTAGCAGAACTGGGACTAACTCATAAGAGGTCGCGTAGTCGCAAATATACACCCCAAATAAAACAAGGGGGATGATGCCGACAAATGGGTTTTTCAAGAAAGAAGTTATTATTTTGCTTTCAGATCTAACCAGTTCGGCAATAATGAACCCAAGCGCAAATGAAAGTGATATGGCAAGAGTTTTTACAGTGATATATCCGAACTTATTTGCAAGAAACAGCCACGATATTAAACAGACAATGAAAACAAAAGATTTCCTCCTAGAGGTGGAAAAGACACCCATAAATGGGACTAGAAAATAGAAGAACCACTCTAAGGTAAGAGTCCACAGGACTCCAGAAACGATAACCCACCCGGGTATCACGCCGACACTATAAAAGCCAAAATAGCCAAAGCTGATAGATGATGTGAGGAATGCAGCAATATTCTTAATGCCCCATCCATCATTAGTACCGGATGCTATACCAATTATGAACGCCAAGACAACGCATGTAATATATCCGGGAACGATTCGACGCAGGCGCCCCGTATAAAAGCTTATCGAATTTATAATCCCCTTTGAATCAACCAGTTTCCCATAAAATAGAAAACCAGTAATCATGAAAAAGAATAGCACTGATGACTGCCCAGCATGCACATATAATTTTGAAGCTACAGAGTGCCCATACTCAAACAGTCCGTTTGGACTAAAGGAACCATTGAAGTGATAGTTATAGATCATTCTTGAATGATGTATAAACACAGCTGTCGCAGCCAGCCCCCGCAAACCATCTAAGTATTTGTATTTTTCAGTAGCGCCTAAGTCTTTCTTTGCAACTTTTGTTTTAGACAGCAAAAAATAAAATAAAAATGGTATAAGCAATGATAGGTAAAATGTTGCTGCACTCAATTCATATTTCATCGACTCAGTGATTCCATATGTTGGTTTGAATCAAAACTTCTTCCCTGCCCATGCCACGCGGCCGACGATATGCACATCGGCCCGTTGGTCCTTGGTCACCACCTGGGTTTCATAGCCAGGATTGTCAGAGATGACCTTGATCCCGCCGAGCACGTCGAATTGCAGCCGCTTAACCAGCAGGCTGTCGCCAATGCGCAGCACATAGAGGCCATCGCGCAGGGCATCGCCGTTGCACAGGCTCACCAGGATGATGTCGTTATTGCTGATGGTGGGCTCCATGCTGTCGCCCTTGGCCCGGATGACCGCCAGCCGCTCCGGTGCCAACCCCTCTTTCTTGAGCCAGTCGGTGCGAAACGCCATGGGCTCGGTTTTCAGCTCGTCGGAGACGGTGGCGCCGAACCCGGCCGAAGCAAACACCTGGTAGCAGTCGACCAGGGTGTAATCCTGCATCTGGTGGTAAGCAGCGCTGGATTCTGCGAGCCCAGTCGTATCGTCACCCTGAGCTGCACGTGCATAGATGGGGACTTCGGGGTGCTCTGTCGCCTGTTCAGGTTGCTCTCCCAAACCAAGGCAGAGCCAGAGGAACAGCCGCGGTTCGTGCCCGCAGATTTGAGAAACCAGCCCGATGGAGGGCATCGTTTCACCTAGACAATATTTCCTGACAACCGCATCACTCACGCCGACTCTCCGGCCAAATGAACTATAAGTCTCTCGACCTACCAGTTGTTTCATCCTCTTGGCAAAATCTTCCAAATCAAAGGCTGTGCCGTTAAGAATCTCCATAGATTTACACCCCTGATCACAGACTCACACTTTTAGGTTGCGCGATATCGCATCAGCGGATACTCTTACTTAAAATCAGCAGTGCACACCAATTGTCGGAATCGTGAGTGCATTTCTGTCTACAGGTAAAAAGTAAACGCATAGGGGCGCAGTATGACGCAACGTGACACCGAAAAACAGCCTTTAGGGGCGCATGCCGCACCGATAGGTGACGCTGTTCAACCTCCAGTTGACCAACTGGCAGAAGTGCTGCGCCAGTTGGAAACCATCAAACAGAGCCTTGCGCTCACCATGCTGCCGGCCATTCCGCTGGACGCCTTCCTCACCATGCTGCGGGACGAACTCAAGTTCGACCTGCCACTGCGCACCGCCCAGGACATGATCAGCGACGGGCGCCTGCCCATCGTTCCCAAACTGCGTGCTGGCGATAAGCCGTGGGTCAATCTGCACCGCTGGCGCGAGATGACCAAGGAGCCGGAACACTACTTCAAGTTCGTTCATGAGAACTCCCGTCGTCGTGTGGCCAAGGATTCGACCAGCAAGTCGCGCCAGCGCGCTGCTGCTTGACCTAACGGTAGCGATTGAGCACAGGGGGATAAAGTGTCAAACCAGCGCACTCGTTCACACAGCCACTTTGCAGGGGCCTGCGACCTGTTCAAGCAGGCGCACAACATCAGCCAATTGGCTGAAACCATCGGCATGTCACACCACGTGCTGCACAACAAATTCAACCCGGCGTGTGAGCGGCACAACCTGACTGCGCACGATCTCATCGCCCTCTACCACGCCACCGGCGACGACACCCTGTTTGATGGCATGCTGTTTGACTGCCAACTGACCGCCGTTCGTCTGCCGGATGCCGCCCAGGTTGCCCCAGAGGCCCGCGCCCAGCAGGCGCTCAATGCAGGGGCCCAGATCCTGGGCGTCACGGCCCAGGCCACCACCCTCCTCGCCGGTGACCGCGTCACCAAATCACACCGAAACACCGTCGTCACCGGCATCTGGGCAGGCATCGAGCACCTTGTGTTGCTGGCTACCGAGGTCGAGGACCGCTTTCACGCCATCCCCAGCCTTGCGTGCGCTGCTGATATGGCCCGCGCCGCCATCGGCGCATAGGAGACCAGACCATGAGATTGATTTGCCCCCACTGCGGTTACCACGCGAATACCCGCAACTCCACCAAAATGAGCCCGCTGACAGGCCATGCCTATTACGCCTGCAGCAATGTCGACTGCGGCCACACCTTCAAGGCGGCGTTTGAAATCGTCGGCACCATCAGCCCATCTGCCATGCCCAATCCGGCCATCGTGCTGCCGTTCTGCAAGGGCGTGGGCAAAAACCACAAAACCATGTCGAAGAGCGTCCCGCTCAAGGAGTCAGCATGAAACTGCGCGCTGAGCAGCCGGGGCTGATTCCGCTGCCGTTTTTGCTGTTCAACCGCGCCACCATCGTCACCAGCGGTGACGAGCCGGTGATGCGCAACACCACCCGTTTCGACGGCAGTTATCTGGAAGACCAACGCGGCCGCCGTGGCGCGCTGCGCTTCCAGCCGTGCCATCAACCTCGCCCGCTCTGGCTGACCAAGCTGCTGCAGGCATAACCGGAGGGCCGCCCCATGAACACCGCACAGATTTTCGAGCTCGTTCAACAGCCCAGCGCCGCAGAGGTGGCGCTGGCAGAGATGCGCGCCCAGTTCGGCCGCAATGGGGCGGCCAGCCGCTGGTCACGCCTGCCGACCCGGGCCCGCGCCGTCATCTGTTACGCCGCCGGGTTATCGACCACCTATGGCACCCGCGAGCTGGACCAGTTCGATTTTGACCAACAAGAGGCGATCCGCCTCGCCCTGGGGGAGTTGCTCGCCACCCTGCACGAGTTTGATGGCGGCGTGCTGCACCGCCGTGAATGGCACCGCCCCACTGGCCGCAGCAAGGGACCAACCCGCAGCGAGCGGGAGCAGGCAGAACACCAGAACAAGCAGCGCGCCTTGCTTAACGAGAAGGCGAGCACATTGGAAGGCCGCATCGCGGCACTGAGAAAGGCAGCCGGGAACGGCCAGTAAGGAGACAGACCATGCACAACATCCAGCAATCAACCATCAGCGACATCGCCAGCCGTTTCGAGAAAACCCTGATCGATACACCCGATCACCGGCGAGAGGATCGGGCTAAGGAACTGGCGGTAGAGGCAAGCAAACAGGCAAGAGCGGCGGGCGTTCAGATCGACTTCGGCCTCTACATTCCCAAAGCACTGGCGGCCATTGAGCGGCATGAAGGGGCACAACAAAGCGGCCACTGAGGCCGCTAGAGGGAGGGTTATTTAGTCACCACGAAATGACCATCTCGCCCTGTGCCCTGGTACTTGTCTCGCAATCCCAGCCCACCCAGGAACTGGTCGATGGCGACAAAACTGCCCAACCCATAGGCCTTGATGGTGCAGTAAATCTGGCCGGATTCATTCTCAACGACCAGCGGGTAGTCAGGGCCATCGTCGACATCTTTCTTTACGAATTTGGCCAGTTGTTCGTGAAAAGCAGGTTTCGCAGCTTCGGGATGGTACTTGATGTCGAACATCACTCGCTCCTTGGAATGTATTGAAAACCTAAAGAAAAACCCCGCTTTAACGGTGTTACAGCACCAGCGGGGTTTCCATCAGCAACTGAGGTAACTGATATGCGCAATGTAGCGATTTCGAACGCACTACGCAATGTGAAGGAGTGCCATTGGCATCTGGCCAGACTGGCACGGCGCCGCAATATGACTCGCTCCGACGACATCGCGGCACAGCACCATGCCGCCAATGCACATGCCTGGCGCTCGCTCTGGCTGAATCTGAACACCAAAGGGGGCCGACATGCATGATGACCTGTTCGAACTGGAGCCGCCGGTCGACGAGCTGGGTGGCGCCGAATCTGGACCCGCCCATATGCAGCCGCCAGCACCGGTCAGCCCACTGACCAAGCACTGGGAAGCAGCGCAGGAGGAGTTCAACACCTCGGGCAGTGATGCCCGCCGAAACCGCAACATCGCCCAGGAGCTGCTGGCACTTGGCGCCATCCGCGCAGTTTATTGGCTGGCGCTGGGTGGCGGTGAAGTCGCGCTGGCCACAGAGATCGCCGAGTGGTGGGCCGAGTGCGAGCCACTCCATGGACTGGGGGAGACCATCAAATGAGCCACCAACAGCAGATCGACCAGTGGGTCGACAAAATGCTGAACGCCGAGGCGCGCCTGCACGGCCTGCAGCTTGACCTAGTCGAGCTGCGCGCAGATGGTCCCCATGGCCAGCGCACGCCGGCCAGAACCCATCTGACCTTGTGCCGCCAAGCTCGTCAGGCTGCCCGTCAGGCATCGAGCAATATCCAGTCTCTCTACACCGGAGGCGCCATCTAATGACTCACCAGAAACCAGCCGGGCTTGCCCCGGCTTTGGGCGTCGTGCGCCCTGCAAACAGCCATATCGTGACGCTTGAGCCATGCACCAAGTGCCGCCAGATGGCGGTTTGTCTACCGGTAGCGGGCCGACACGGTCGCCGCTCTTACCCCTACTGTGTCGAAACCTGCTGGCCACTGGCCCGCGCCGCCAGTGAAACCGTGCTGAAGACCGTCCCGGCCAACGCCCGCCCCTCGATGCGCTGCAGTTGCTGCGGCGAGTTCAGCCATGTGCGCCCGGTCATCCTGGGCGGTAACCGGCTCACCAGCCTGTTTTTCTGCGAGGCCACCTGCTGGTCTGATCGGCTCGCCACCCTGGACATGGTACCGACCTGCTCCACCTGCGGCCGCTACCTGCAACCCAACGAGTATGTGAACGGCAAGTGCGGGGTGTGTAAATGAACCACAACATTATTTCTGTTTCCGGCGGCAAAGACTCCACTGCCACTCTTCTGCTGGCAATCGAGCGGAACGTCGAGAACCTGCAAGCAGTTTTCTGCGATACCGGTCATGAGCACCCAGAAGTCTATGCCTACCTGAACTATTTAGAGATACGGCTAGGCATTGCCATTCGAAGGATCAAGCCGGATTTTTCTATTCAGCTCGGGAGGAAACTGGTCACTGTGATGACGAAGTGGCGCTCTGAAGGAGTGCCAGCGGAGTTCATCAAACGAGCCAGTGAAGTCCTGACCCCAACAGGGATACCATTCCTTGACCTTTGCCTACTCAAAGGGCGCTTCCCCAGCGCCATGGCTCGGTTCTGCACCGAAGAACTGAAGCGCAACCCAATGCAACAGCAAGTGCTATTCCCTCTGCTGGAAGACCATGAAACAGATGAGGTATGGAGCTGGCAAGGTGTGCGCGCAGATGAGTCAACATCGCGCTCAAAACTGCCTGAGAAAGATGAGGTGCGTGATGGCCTGATCAACTACCGCCCGATCCTTACCTGGACTGCGCAGGATGTTTTCGAGTTTCACCGCAAGCATGGTGTGAAATGGAACCCCCTCTATGAGCAGGGCTTGAGCCGTGTTGGCTGCATGCCTTGCATCATGTGCCGGAAAGACGAGCTGCGTGAAATTGCTAACCGCTGGCCGGAAGAGATCGAGCGCGTCGCAGAGTGGGAACGACTGGTGAGCATGGCCAGCAAGCGCGGGGCATCCAGCTTCTATGGCCCGCGTGTCGCGGGTGGCAGTCAGTCAGTCGAGATGATGACGCATGAAGAGGCTCAGGATCTGCTGAACATCAATCGAGTGGTTGACTGGTCGATGACTGGCAGGGGTGGAAAGACGTTTGATATGTTCGCCCGCCTTGCTCCTGACGTTGGTTGCTCCAGCGCTTATGGACTTTGCGACAACCCAGTTGTTGATCGTAGCGGTACTGACACCCGACAAGGGGATGTCGCATGATCGACTCCATCACCAACCTGCACGGCATCCAGCTCCCACAGCACTACCTGGTCGGGCACCACGCCATCAATATGGCCGGGGCGGCCGAGCAACTTGCCCGCATCGAGTGGCACGTTGCCAAGCCGCTGGCCGCGACCTTCCTGCGCCGCTACCCGGCCAACTCCAAGACCGCCAACATCTGGCTGCGCCGCATGGTCGATACCTGCGCCGCCGCACAGAGCCGGTTCCCGGTACCGGTGATCGACCTGCGCAACGATGTGCGCCGCGAGCTGGTTGCCGCCGAGTGGGCCCGTCGCTGCCAGCAACTGCTGGCGGCGGCGGGCCATGAGCGCACCGCCACGGAGCTGCTGGCCGATATCGGGGCCCAGGCCAAGGCGTGGCACTTCTGCCCCACCCTGCCGGTTCACCCACGCACCAAGGTGGAGCGCCTGTTGGGTCGCCCCCTGAGCCAAGAAGAGCGGGACGACCTGGCCGACGAGGTGGACAAGTTCGAAGGGGCCGCCGCCAGCCTGCTGGTGCGCCTGCTCGACGAGTCGTGGTGGCTGCGCAAGATCAACCGCGCCTGGGCCATCTACTGCGAGCTGATTGCCATCCTCACCGGCCAGGTGCGCAAGGGGGTCAGCCCCTACGCCAGTGCGCACGCAGTGCGTGAGTTCACCCAGCGTAAAGCAGCCCAGCAAGCCTGGATGGCAGGCATGAGCGCCGTCAATGAGGAGCTGGGGCAAGAGATTGACCTGGTTGATGCGGTGATGGGCTCGGTCGCCAACCCCGAGATCCGCCGTCATGAGCTGATGGTGCGCATGCGCGGCTTTGAGGACATGGCGCAGGATCAGGGCAAGTTGGGTCTGTTCCTGACCCTGACTGCCCCCTCCAGCTATCACGCCTGGCGCCAGGGCAGCAAAGACAAGGCGAAGACCTACCAGAACGAGAAGTTCAACGGCGCCTGCCCGACCGAGACCAACCGCCTGCTGTGCAAACAGTGGGCCCGCTTTCGGGCCGCCTTGGCCCGCGAGGGGATCATGGCCTTCGGTTTTCGGGTGGTGGAGCCGCACCACGACGGAACCCCACACTGGCATTGCCTGCTGTTTATCAACCCCGAGCACCAACGCGACTTTCTGACCCTGCTCGCCTACCACTTCACCGCCGCCGAACGGGCCGAGCTCAAGATGCCCAACGGCGACCAGCTCGATGCGCTGGCCGAGATGAAAATCCGCAACAAGATGCCGCGCATCAAGTGGCTGCTCGATGTGAACAGCCCGGCGGTGGTCAAGGCCATCAACCCACGGGTGAACTGGAAGGAGATCGACCCGACCAAGGGCAGCGCCACCGGGTATATCGCCAAATACATCGCCAAGAACATCGACGGCCACAAGGTCGGGATGGACTACGAGGCAGAGGCACCGGTCGACCACACCACCATCGCGGTGGCGGCCTGGGCGAGCTGCTGGCGTATCCGCCAGTTTCAGCAGATTGGCGGCCCTGCTGTGAGCGTGTGGCGCGAGCTGCGCCGACTGGGTGACGAGGTGATCGAGTGGGATTGCATTTTGGAAGCCGCCCGCACCGCAGCCGACAACAACCGCTGGGGCGACTTTATCGACGCCATGGGCGGCATTGACCTGCCCCGCAAAGAGCACCTGATCCGCCTCTCCAAGCGCCTCGATGAAGCCGCCAACAAGTATGGCGAGGATGTGCTGCGCCTGATGGGGGTGATTACCGACATCGGCCAGACCACCGCCATCACCCGCACCGAGGGTTGGCAGATAGTGCGCAAGGGGGTCAACGGGTCGGGTTTGGGCGAGCAGCGCGAGCCTGCAGTGAGCGAGCGCAGCGAGTTGCCCTCAGGCGGCGGCAGCCGCCCCCCTCGGAGTTCTGTCAATAACTGTACGAAAGGATCCAAATCGGGGGTGAAAGGATCCGCTCTGGCTAAAGAGCTGGGCCGAATGGGTCTTGATGAAAGCAACGCCGCCCTGCTGCTGCACGGCAGCATCATCCACGCCGACGGCCAATATGTGCGACTGGTCGGCGATCGGCTGATTGTGAGCCGCAACTGGCCGGGTGCCGGCGATGCCGTGGCCGACCAGCTGACCGCCGAGGCCGAGGCCGAGCAGGCCAGCAAGCGGGCAGCCAGCAGCGATACGCTGAAACAGCAGGCCCACGAGCTGATGCACTCAGGCGGCAGCGTCACCGAATGGCTGGCCGCCCTGCCGCTGGCGCAGGCCGAAGAGGCGATCGCCATCTTCACCCGCCTGCTGGATGACGAAGAGGACCGGGCCAGTTACCAGCCCACCGAACAGGAGCAGGCCCGCGTCG
>NZ_JBFOCV010000042.1:0-19855 GCF_040907975.1 Aeromonas sp. s10
GCTACAACACCAGCACCTACGGTACGGCCACCTTCACGGATGGCGAAACGCAGGCCGTCGTCCATCGCGATCGGGGCAATCAGGGTAACAACCATCTTGATGTTGTCGCCCGGCATTACCATCTCTACGCCTTCCGGCAGTTCGATGGTACCGGTCACGTCGGTAGTACGGAAGTAGAACTGCGGACGGTAGCCCTTGAAGAACGGGGTGTGACGACCACCTTCTTCTTTGGACAGCACGTACACTTCGGATTCGAACTTGGTGTGCGGCTTGATGGTGCCCGGCTTGGCCAGTACCTGACCACGCTCTACGTCTTCACGCTTCACGCCACGCAGCAGTGCGCCAACGTTCTCACCTGCACGACCTTCGTCCAGCAGTTTGCGGAACATTTCAACGCCGGTACAGGTGGTCTTGGTGGTATCTTTGATACCAACGATTTCCACTTCTTCACCAACCTTGACGATACCGCGCTCTACACGACCGGTTACTACGGTACCACGGCCTGCGATGGAGAAGACGTCTTCGATAGGCATCAGGAACGGCTGGTCAATGGCACGCTCCGGCTCCGGAATGTAGGTGTCCAGGTGGCCAGCCAGTTCCAGGATCTTCTCTTCCCACTGAGCTTCGCCTTCCAGCGCTTTCAGTGCGGAACCACGTACTACCGGCAGGTCATCACCCGGGAAGTCGTACTCGGACAGCAGTTCGCGAACTTCCATCTCAACCAGTTCCAGCAGCTCTTCGTCATCTACCATGTCACACTTGTTCATGAACACGATGATGTACGGAACGCCTACCTGACGACCCAGCAGGATGTGCTCACGAGTCTGCGGCATCGGGCCGTCCGTCGCTGCTACTACCAGGATCGCGCCGTCCATCTGGGCAGCACCGGTGATCATGTTTTTAACGTAGTCGGCGTGACCCGGGCAGTCTACGTGGGCGTAGTGGCGGGTAGCGGTGTCGTATTCTACGTGGGAGGTGTTGATGGTGATACCACGCTCACGCTCTTCCGGCGCCTTGTCAATCTGGTCGAAGGCGAAAGCTTTACCACCGAAGTGCTTGGCCAGCACGTTGGTGATGGCGGCGGTCAGGGTGGTTTTACCGTGGTCAACGTGGCCGATGGTGCCGACGTTTACGTGCGGTTTATTACGCTCAAATTTTTCTTTAGACACGACGTAGTCCTTCTAGGTTAAACCCGCCTACCGTCGTAGGCGGGGAATCTTAAATTACTTGGATTTGCGCTCTTCGATCACGGCCTGGGCGACGTTGGTCGGGGCATCGTGATACTTGGCGAATTCCATGGCGTAGGAAGCACGACCCTGGGTAGCAGAACGCAGGGAGGTGGCGTAACCGAACATTTCGGCCAGCGGCACCAGCGCACGTACGATCTTGCCGGACGGGCCATCTTCCATGCCTTCGATCAGGCCGCGACGACGGTTCAGGTCACCGATCACGTCGCCCATGTAGTCTTCCGGAGTCTCGACTTCGACCTTCATGATCGGTTCGAGCAGTACCGGGTTGGCCTTCATGAAGCCAGCCTTGAACGCCAGAGAAGCAGCGATCTTGAACGCCAGTTCGGAAGAGTCGACATCGTGGTAGGAACCGAAGTGCAGACGCACACCCAGATCCATTACCGGATAGCCTGCCAGCGGGCCGGACTTCAGCTGCTCGCGGATACCCTTGTCAACACCCGGGATGAATTCGCCCGGAATCACGCCACCCTTGATGTCGTTGACGAATTCGTAGGCTTTGCCTTCTTCCAGCGGGTACATGTCGATAACGACGTGACCGTACTGACCACGACCACCGGACTGCTTGGCATGCTTGCCTTCGATGTCCTTGACGGTGTTGCGGATGGTTTCACGGTAGGCAACCTGCGGCTTACCTACGTTGGCTTCTACCTTGAACTCGCGACGCATACGGTCAACGATGATGTCCAGGTGCAGCTCACCCATACCGGCGATGATGGTTTGGCCAGATTCTTCGTCGGTCCATACGCGGAAGGACGGGTCTTCCTGAGCCAGACGGCCCAGAGCCAGGCCCATCTTCTCTTGGTCAGCCTTGGATTTCGGCTCAACGGCGATGGAGATTACCGGTTCCGGGAATTCCATACGCTCCAGGATGATCGGTGCGCTTTCGTCACACAGGGTGTCACCGGTGGTGACGTCCTTCAGGCCGATGGCAGCAGCGATGTCGCCTGCGCGAACTTCTTTGATCTCTTCACGCTTGTTGGCGTGCATCTGAACGATACGGCCGAAACGCTCGCGCTTCTCTTTAACGGAGTTCAGCACGGAGTCACCGGAGTTGACCACACCGGAGTAAACACGGAAGAAGGTCAGGTTGCCCACGAACGGGTCGGTAGCAATCTTGAATGCCAGAGCAGAGAACGGCTCGTCATCGGAAGCGTGACGCTCGTCCTTGGTCTCGCCATCCAGCTTCAGACCGTCGATAGCAGCAACGTCGGTCGGAGCCGGCAGGTACTCGACCACGGCATCCAGCATGGCCTGTACGCCCTTGTTCTTGAACGCGGAGCCACAGGTAACCAGGATGATTTCGTTGTTCAGAACACGCTGACGCAGAGCTTTCTTGATCTCTTCTTCAGTCAGTTCTTCACCACCCAGGTATTTTTCCATCAGGTCTTCAGACGCTTCAGCAGCGGCTTCAACCAGGTTCATGCGCATTTCTTGCGCCTGTTCCAGCAGCTCAGCCGGGACGTCTTCGTAGTCGAAGGATACGCCCTGGTCAGCTTCGCTCCAGTTGATGGCTTTCATCTTGACCAGGTCGATAACGCCCTTGAAGTTCTCTTCGGAACCGATGTTCAGTTGCAGAGGAACCGGGTTACCTTTCAGACGGGTCTTGATGTGCTCAACGCAGCGCAGGAAGTTGGCACCGGTACGGTCCATCTTGTTGACGAACGCAATACGGGGAACCTTGTACTTGTTAGCCTGACGCCATACGGTTTCAGACTGGGGCTGTACGCCACCTACGGCACAGTACACCATCACGGCGCCATCCAGAACACGCATGGAACGCTCTACTTCGATAGTAAAGTCAACGTGGCCCGGGGTATCGATGATGTTGATACGGTGCGGTTGGAACTGTTTACCCATACCGGACCAGAAAGCGGTGGTCGCGGCGGAGGTGATGGTGATACCACGCTCTTGTTCCTGTTCCATCCAGTCCATGGTGGCGGCGCCATCGTGAACTTCACCGATCTTGTGACTTACACCGGTGTAAAACAGAACGCGCTCGGTAGTAGTAGTCTTACCGGCGTCGATGTGAGCGGAGATACCGATATTACGATAACGCTCAATGGGGGTTGTACGAGCCATTGTCATCCTCTTACTAGGGCGCTTGTCCCCAGATAATTAAAGGTGCGCAGAGTCAGAAGACCCTGCGCAAGCGGATTACCAGCGGAAGTGAGCGAAGGCCTTGTTCGCTTCAGCCATACGGTGAACGTCTTCACGTTTCTTGACAGACGAACCCTTATTGTCAGCGGCATCCAGCAGCTCGCCAGCCAAACGCTGAGCCATTGATTTTTCACCACGTTTACGAGCGGCATCAACCAACCAGCGCATTGCCAGAGCATTGCGACGTACCGGACGAACTTCTACCGGCACCTGATAGGTTGCACCACCGACGCGACGAGATTTAACCTCGACCGCCGGACGAATGTTGTCCAGAGCGACTTCGAACAGGGCCAGGTGCTCTTTGCCAGATTTGGTGGCAATGATGTCCAGGGCGCCATATACGATGGCTTCTGCAACAGATTTCTTACCGTCAACCATTACTACGTTGACAAATTTAGCCAGCAGCTCTGATCCGAACTTGGGATCCGGCAGGATTTTACGCTGACCAACAACACGACGTCTTGGCATTTCAAATTCTCCGTAACTTCAGGGGTTACCCAAAACTAGAAAGTTATCTAACTAGAAACGAATTAACGTTTGGCCTTACTTAACGGAGAACCATTAAGCTTTCGGACGCTTCACGCCGTACTTGGAGCGAGCCTGCTTACGGTCTTTAACACCGGCACAGTCCAACGCACCACGAACGGTGTGATAACGAACACCTGGCAAGTCTTTTACACGACCGCCACGGATCAGAACAACAGAGTGCTCTTGCAGGTTGTGACCTTCACCACCGATGTAGGAGGTGACTTCGAAGCCGTTGGTCAGACGTACACGGCATACTTTACGCAGTGCAGAGTTAGGCTTCTTCGGGGTGGTGGTGTATACACGGGTGCATACGCCACGCTTCTGAGGGCACGCTTCCAGCGCCGGCACGTTGCTTTTCACAACGAGCTTGATGCGTGGCTTGCGAACCAACTGGTTAATAGTTGCCATCAAAAGGCTCCTGATAATGACTTCATAAACGTGTGAAAAATCCTCCCCGCAGATACGGGGACGCGAAATTTTATGCCCTGTTGTCTGGGGAGTCAAGATTTATACAATTTGCACACCGAAATGGCAAATGACAGTCGAATGACATTATGCTAAGCAACTGAGATAAAAAGGAAAACCAAGTCTAACCGCCCCAGGTCTGCGGTGATCCGTGCTCGGCGATCAACCTGATCAAACCCGGCATATCGAGTTCCATCCCGATCCCGGATGACAAGCCTCTCGCTTGCAGGTCTTCCTTCATGACGTAAAGGGGGACGTCTGCCAAGCGCTCGCACCACCCGGGGGCAGCCGCCGCCATCACGGCATCCTGCATCAACACCACCAGATCCCCTTCCATGCGGTAACGCAACGCCAACTCGAGATCCTGGCTCATGAAGGGAGAGTTCAATATCAGCTGTATCACGGACACCTCAGAAGCAGATGTGGGTGGTGAAACCCGCCCAGCTACGGCGAATTTCCGCAGGAGAGAGCGGAATAACTGGGATTAGCAGATCCGCCGCCGTCAGTCCTCGCTCAGCCAGTGACACCGCACAGACATAGATCTCCTCGATGTCATACAGTTCCAGCATCTTGAAGGTCGGGGCGTAGTGACGCTGCAATATGGCGTGTGGTGATTGCTCCCTCACCAGTTGCATTACGCCATCCCCCACCAGAAAGAGTGCCAGGGACTCCGTCAATGCAGAGGTGGCCAGCAGAGCATCCAGCCCCTCCCGACCACTCGCCGAACCATGGGGACCACGCCGTGAGATAAACGCTATTCTGGTCATTTTGTCCCCCTAGAACTGAACGAAGCGATCAGCGGTCAGTGCGGCTTCCGCCAACTGACCGAGCCCGCTCAGGCAGAATGGTGCTTCCAGATTGAAATGCTCCCGTCCCATTCCCTTGGCCTCCTGCTCATCCAGCACGCCACGGCGCATGGCCGCAGCCACACACACATCGATACGGATGCCCTGCTGGATGGCCAACTCGCGCCACAACGCCACCAGGTCGGTCTCATCGCTGGCTGGCGTATGGAGGCCATTGGCATTGCACACCCCCTCCTGATAGAAGAAGAGGTGGGACAAGCGGTGTCCCTGCTCGACCAGACTCAGGGCAAAACGATAGGCCGTGCTGGCCGTCTGGGTGCCATAGGCGGGCCCGGTGACCAGCAGAGCAAAATTCAGACTCATGATCGCACTCCTGCACAGCGGTGCATCCATTCTACCTCATAGACGCAAAAGCCCCTCCTGGGAGGGGCTTTTGCAATGAAACAGGCTCAGACGTAAGCGATGGCTTCGACTTCGACCAACACATCCTTGGGCAGACGAGCGACCTCCACGCAGGAACGTGCCGGAGCGGATTCGCCAAAGTAGCGGGCATACACCTGGTTGAAGGCCACGAAGTTGTTCATGTCACTCAGGAAGCAGGTGGTCTTCAGTACCTTGCTGGTATCGGCCCCTGCGGCTTTCAAGACTGCGACCAGATTCTTCATCACCTGCTCTGCCTGAGCCTCGATGCCACCGGCAACGATGTCCATGGTGGCCGGATCGAGCGGGATCTGCCCGGAGGTAAAGACCAGCTCACCCAGCTTGGTAGCCTGGACATAAGGGCCAATTGCGGCAGGCGCCTTGTCGGTTGCAATCACTTCTTTAGCCATTGTTATCTATCCCCTATCTATGGCGCTTACTCGCTCTCTTCTTCACCCTGCTTGCGCTGTCGGATGTAGAGATACACGGTATGTTTGGAAATATTCAGCTTGTCGGCGACCAGGTTGATCGAATCCTTGATATCAAATATGCCCTTCTCGAACAACTGGGTCACGATAAAACGGTTCTTGGCATTGTTGGCCACGGAGGGATCACGATTGATCTCGTCGATGGTGTTGTCCACCGTCTGGGCAACCAGCTCTTCGACGCTGTTGGCGAAGGTCTCCGGTGATTGCCGCTCCACCTGCTGTGGCGTCGGGAAGAATTCGGCCACGAACTCGTGGAAAGGTGCATTGATGTGCAGGTTGATGCAGATAAGGCCGATCACCTGCTTGTCGCGGTTACGGATGGCGATGGTGCTCGACTTCATCAAGGCACCGGTCCGACTGCGGGCAAAATAACTCTGGGTGTGATCCTGACCCGTGCTCTCGATATCCTTGAGCATCCGCAGGGCGAGATCGGTGATCGGCGCCCCCAGAGTTCGACCCGTATTGAAACCATTCGCTATTTGGATCACGGACTCATGCAGATTTTCCAGGGAGTGGAGCACCACCTCGCAGTGCTTGCCGAACAGATCGGCCAGGCCTTCGATAAGGCCCCCATATGAACGCAACAGCTCCCTGTCTTCGTCTGTAAAAGCGCGACCGCTCAGTTGCTCTTCGGGAAGCAGTACTTCCTCGATACCGACAGCCATGTTCTACCCCTGTAATACCCATTCAACTTTCCCGAGTTTTCAGTTGCGACGGGGCAATGTCAACTTTTTTTGATTTTTTGCTCTATAACCTTGCACTGGATCATCCCCCTGCCCCAGCCCAGTGCACGCTGGGCGCCGGATGGGAAATAAAAAAAGGGCCCCTAGAAGGGGCCCTTTTCGATCACTGCAGCGGAAGATTACTCTTCGTCAAAACTGCCGGCTGCGTTGAGCAGATCCGCCAGGTTTTGCTGAGCTTCATCGGCAGTCACCTGCGGCACACCGACAGCACGGGCTGCGGCGGCACGCTGGTTGATGCGGCTGTGGTGGTAGGCAAAGCCGGTACCAGCCGGGATCAGACGACCCACGATCACGTTCTCTTTCAGGCCGCGCAGTTCATCACGCTTGCCACCCACGGCCGCTTCGGTCAGCACGCGGGTGGTCTCCTGGAAGGAAGCTGCGGAGATGAAAGACTCGGTGCTCAGAGATGCCTTGGTAATACCCATCAGGATATGACGGTAGGTAGCCGGGGTCTTGCCTTCGGCAACCAGTTTACGGTTGGCAATCTTCACACGGGCCACTTCAACCTGCTCACCTTCGATCAGGTCGGTGTCGCCAGCGCTCAGGATCTCGCACTTGCGAAGCATCTGACGCACGATGACTTCGATGTGCTTGTCGTTGATCTTAACGCCTTGCAGACGGTAAACGTCCTGCACTTCGTTGGCGATGTAGTTGGCGACCGGGCTGATACCGCGCAGACGCAGGATGTCATGAGCAGACTCGGGACCGTCCGCCAGCACTTCACCCTTCTCAACTTTTTCACCTTCGAACACGTTGAGGTGACGCCATTTCGGAATCATCTCTTCGTAGATCTCGCCACCATCGGTCGGGGTGATGACCAGACGGCGTTTGCCCTTGGTCTCTTTCCCGAAGGAGATGGTACCGGAGATCTCGGCCAGGATGGCCGGCTCTTTCGGCTGACGTGCTTCGAACAGATCCGCAACGCGCGGCAGACCACCGGTGATGTCCTTGGTACCGCTGGACTCTTGCGGGATACGCGCAACCGCATCACCCACGCCCACGTTGGCACCATCTTCCAGGTTCACGATCGCCTTGCCCGGCAGGAAGTACTGGGCGGGAACGTCGGTGCCCGGGATCATCACATCCTTGCCGTTCAGATCGACCAGTTTCACGGTCGGACGCATCTCTTTACCGGCGCTCGGACGCTCGTTGACATCCAGCACGACGATGGAAGAGAGACCGGTCAGCTCGTCGGTCTGACGAGTGATGGTCACACCGTCGATCATGTGTTCGAAGTGCAGGCGACCCGCCACTTCGGTGATGATCGGGTGGGTGTGCGGGTCCCAGTTCGCGACGGTATCACCGGCGTTCACCGCTTCGCCATCCTTCACTTCCAGCACGGAACCGTAAGGCAGCTTGTGGCTTTCCTTGGTACGGCCCATCTCGTCCATGATGGTCAGCTCGGTAGAACGGGAGGTGATAACCAGCTTGTCAGAGTTGTTCAGAACGAACTTGGCGTTCTGCAACTTGATGCTACCGGTGTTCTTCACCTGGATGCTGCTCTCGGCAGCCGCTCGGGATGCGGCACCACCGATGTGGAAGGTACGCATCGTCAGCTGGGTGCCCGGTTCACCGATGGACTGAGCGGCGATAACACCGACAGCCTCACCCTTGTTAACCAGGTGACCACGGGCCAGATCACGGCCGTAGCAGTGAGCACAGTTACCGAAGTCGGTCTCACAGGTGATGGCAGAACGTACCTTCACGCGGTCGACGGAGTTGCGCTCCAGCAGGTCACACAGCTGCTCGTCGAGCAGGGTGTTGCGCGCTACCAGCACTTCATCCTCGGTACCCGGCTTGATCACGTCTTCGGCCACCACACGACCCAACACGCGCTCAC
This sequence comes from Aeromonas sp. s10, assembly GCF_040907975.1. NCBI lineage: Bacteria > Pseudomonadati > Pseudomonadota > Gammaproteobacteria > Aeromonadales > Aeromonadaceae > Aeromonas > Aeromonas sp. s10. The sequence continues at coordinate 8,698 of NZ_JBFOCV010000042.1, forward strand.
GCAGCGGCTCGACCACGTCGCCACCCTCGATCAGCGGAGTCATCCACAGACCGTCGGTAGTGCCGCAATCGTCCTCGGTGATCACCATGTCCTGGGCCACGTCAACCAGACGACGGGTCAGGTAACCGGAGTTCGCTGTCTTCAGCGCGGTATCCGCCAGACCTTTACGAGCACCGTGAGTGGAGATGAAGTACTGCAGTACGTTCAGACCTTCACGGAAGTTCGCCACGATCGGCGTTTCGATGATGGAGCCATCCGGCTTCGCCATCAGGCCACGCATACCGGCCAGCTGACGGATCTGGGCGGCGGAACCCCGCGCACCAGAGTCGGCCATCATGAAGATGCTGTTGAAGGAGGCTTGCTCTTCCTCATCGCCCAGGGAGTTGACGTTACGCTCCTTGGAAAGGTTGTCCATCATGGCCTTGGAGACGCGATCGTTCGCGCTGGCCCAGATATCGATAACCTTGTTGTAGCGTTCGCCCGCGGTCACCAGACCGGACAGGAACTGGTCCTGGATCTCGGCGACTTCGGCTTCTGCAGCAGCGATGATGTCTTTCTTGGCATCCGGGATGACCATGTCATCGATACCAACAGAGGCACCGGACAGGGCCGCGTAGTGGAAACCGGTATACATCAGCTGGTCAGCGAAGATGACGGTATCCTTCAGGCCCTGCTTGCGATAGCAGGTGTTCAGCAGACGGGAAATGAGCTTTTTGCCCAGCGCCTTGTTGGAGACGCACTTGATCCAGTTCTGCGGGTTGGCGTCCAGGTCAGCCTGCTCTGCAGCAGTCAGTACCTTGGGCTCGTCAATCAGCGCGTACTCCATGCCTTTGGGCAGGATCAGGCTCAGGATCGCACGACCAACGGTGGTGTTCTTCATCTCGGTCTTGGCAACCAGCTCACCGGCTTCGTTCTTCACGTACTCGGTGATGCGGCACTTGACGCGAGCATGCAGGTCGGCCAGACCGGCACGGTAGACCTTCTCGGCCTCTTTAGGACCGGACAGCACCATACCTTCGCCCTTGGCGTTGATACGGGCACGGGTCATGTAGTACAGACCCAAGACCACGTCCTGGGAAGGAACGATGATCGGCTCACCGGAGGCAGGCGACAGGATGTTGTTGGTGGACATCATCAGGGCGCGCGCTTCCAGCTGGGCTTCCAGGGTCAGCGGTACGTGGACCGCCATCTGGTCACCGTCGAAGTCCGCGTTATAGGCGGCACAAACCAGCGGGTGCAGCTGGATGGCCTTGCCTTCGATCAGGGTCGGTTCAAACGCCTGGATACCCAGACGGTGCAGAGTCGGTGCACGGTTCAGCAGAACCGGGTGTTCGCGGATCACTTCGTCCAGGATGTCCCAAACGACAGCTTCTTCGCGCTCCACCATCTTCTTGGCGGCCTTGATCGTGGTCGCCAGACCGCGGGATTCCAGCTTGCCGTAGATGAAGGGCTTGAACAGCTCAAGTGCCATCTTCTTCGGCAGACCGCACTGATGCAGACGCAGGGTCGGACCTACGGTGATAACGGAACGACCAGAGTAGTCGACACGCTTACCCAGCAGGTTCTGACGGAAACGACCTTGCTTACCCTTGATCATGTCGGCCAGGGATTTCAGCGGGCGCTTGTTGGAACCGGTGATGGCACGACCACGACGGCCGTTGTCCAGCAGGGCATCCACAGACTCTTGCAGCATGCGCTTTTCGTTGCGCACGATGATGTCCGGCGCAGCCAGGTCCAGCAGACGCTTCAAGCGGTTGTTACGGTTGATCACGCGACGGTACAGATCGTTCAGATCGGAGGTCGCGAAACGGCCGCCGTCCAGCGGTACCAGCGGACGCAGGTCCGGCGGCAGCACGGGCAGCACTGTCATGATCATCCACTCCGGCTTGTTGCCGGATTGCAGGAAGGCTTCCATCAGCTTCAGACGCTTGGTGGTCTTCTTGCGCTTGGTCTCGGAGTTGGTCTGATCCAGCTCCTCACGCATGGCTTTGACTTCACCTTCCAGATCGATGGCGCGCAGCAGGGCCAGAATGGCCTCGGCACCCATCTTGGCGTCGAATTCGTCGCCCCACTCTTCCAGTGCGTCCAGATAGTTCTCTTCGGAGAGCATCTGGCTGCGCTCGAGGTTGGTCATGCCGGGTTCGATCACTACATAGGATTCGAAATACAGCACGCGCTCGATGTCACGCAGGGTCATGTCCAGCAGCAGACCGATACGGGACGGCAGGGACTTCAGGAACCAGATGTGGGCAGTCGGGCTGGCCAGCTCGATGTGGCCCATGCGCTCACGACGGACCTTGGTCTGGGTCACTTCTACACCGCACTTCTCGCAGATCACACCACGGTGTTTCAGGCGCTTGTACTTGCCGCACAGACACTCGTAGTCCTTCACCGGTCCGAAGATACGGGCGCAGAACAGACCATCACGCTCCGGCTTGAAAGTCCGGTAGTTGATGGTCTCAGGCTTTTTGACCTCACCGAATGACCAGGAGCGGATCATGTCAGGAGAGGCCAGACCGATCTTGATACTGTCAAACTCTTCGGTCTTGGTCTGAGCCTTCAAAAACTTGAGTAAGTCTTTCACGTGTTTCCCCTGTCAGGAGTCTAACCTCGGCGCCCCGGCTGCCGAAACAGCGGGGCGCCCACGTCAATTCTCGAACAATAAGAGCGAGCTCTTACTCTTCGTCCAGCTCGATGTTGATACCCAGAGAGCGGATTTCCTTCAGCAATACGTTGAAGGATTCGGGCATGCCCGGCTCCATACGGTGGTCGCCATCCACGATGTTCTTGTACATCTTGGTACGGCCGTTCACATCGTCAGACTTGACGGTCAGCATTTCCTGCAGGGTATATGCCGCACCGTAAGCCTCCAGGGCCCACACTTCCATCTCACCGAACCGCTGACCACCGAACTGCGCCTTACCACCCAGCGGCTGCTGGGTAACCAGGCTGTAGGAACCGGTAGAACGCGCGTGCATCTTGTCGTCTACCAGGTGGTTCAGCTTCAGCATGTACATGTAACCCACGGTGACCTTGCGCTCGAAGGCGTTACCGGTACGACCGTCGAACAGGGAGATCTGACCGGATTCCGGCAGATCGGCCAGCTTCAGCAAGGCTTTGATTTCGCGCTCTTTGGCACCATCAAAGACAGGTGTAGCCACCGGCAGACCCTTACGCAGGTTACCCACCAGGGTACGCACGTCGTCGTCAGACAGCTCGGCAATGTTCACTTGCTGGGAGTCCTTCTCGCCCAGGTCATAGACCTGTTGCAGGAACTCGCGCATCTCGTGCAGCTCGCGCTGTTCTTTGATCATCCGGTCGATCTTCTCGCCGATGCCCTTGGCCGCGAGGCCCAGGTGCACTTCGAGGATCTGACCGATGTTCATACGAGACGGTACACCCAGCGGGTTCAGTACGATGTCGACCGGACGGCCGTACTCGTCATGGGGCATATCCTCGACCGGACAGATCTTGGAGATAACACCCTTGTTACCGTGACGGCCCGCCATCTTGTCACCCGGTTGGATGCGACGCTTGACGGCCAGATAGACCTTGACGATCTTCAGTACGCCCGGCGCCAGGTCATCGCCCTGGATGATCTTGCGACGCTTGTTCTCGAATTTCTTGTCGAACTCGGCCTTCAGCTCAACGTGCTGTTCAGCGATCTGCTCCAGCTCGATTTGCTTGGCTTCATCTTCGATGGCCAGCTCAAACCACTTGGAACGATCGAGCTTGTTCAGACGATCTTCGCTGTAACCGGCGGCCAGCAGCAGGTTGCGGGAACGGCCGAAAATGCCGTCTTCCAGGATCTTGAACTCTTCGGTCAAGTCCTTCTTCGCTTCCTTCAACTGCATCTCTTCGATTTCTTTGGCGCGCTTGTCTTTTTCCACGCCATCGCGGGTAAAGACCTGCACGTCAACAACGGTACCGTACACACCGTTCGGTACACGCAGGGAAGAGTCCTTCACGTCGGACGCCTTCTCACCGAAGATGGCGCGCAGCAGCTTCTCTTCCGGGGTCAGCTGGGTTTCACCTTTCGGAGTCACCTTGCCGACCAGAATGTCGCCGCCCTTCACTTCCGCACCCACGTAGACGATACCGGACTCGTCCAGCTTGGACAGAGCGGCTTCACCCACGTTCGGGATGTCAGCAGTGATCTCTTCCGGACCCAGCTTGGTGTCACGGGAGATACAGGCCAGTTCCTGGATGTGAATGGTGGTCAGGCGATCTTCCTGAACCACACGCTCGTTCACCAGGATCGAGTCTTCGAAGTTGTAACCGTTCCACGGCATGAACGCGACGCGCAGGTTCTGACCCAGCGCCAGTTCACCGAGATCGGTGGACGGGCCGTCAGCCAGTACGTCGCCCGCCATCACCGGCTCACCCAACATCACGCACGGACGCTGGTTGATACAGGTGTTCTGGTTGGAACGGGTGTATTTGGTCAGGCTGTAGATGTCGATGCCGGCTTCGCCAGGCAGCAGCTCATCTTCGTTGACCTTGATAACGATACGGGAGGCATCGACATAGTCGATCATGCCGCCACGCTTGGCCACTACGGTCACACCGGAGTCAACGGCCACTGCGCGTTCCATACCGGTACCTACCAGCGGCTTGTCAGCGCGCAGGGTCGGTACAGCCTGACGTTGCATGTTTGAACCCATCAATGCGCGGTTCGCGTCATCGTGTTCCAGGAACGGGATCAGGGCCGCTGCCACAGAGACGATCTGTTGCGGGCTCACGTCCATGTACTGGATCTGGTCGGCGTTCATAAAGGTGGATTCACCTTTGTGACGGCACGGGATCAATTCATCTTTCAGACGGCCATCTTCGGTGGTCGCGGCGTTGGCCTGTGCGATCACGTACTTGCCTTCTTCAATCGCAGACAGGTAATCCACTTCGTCGGTGATCACACCGTCGATCACCTTGCGGTACGGGGTCTCGAGGAAACCGTACTCGTTGGTGCGGGAATACACGGACAGCGAGTTGATCAGACCGATGTTCGGACCTTCCGGCGTTTCGATGGGGCACAGACGACCGTAGTGGGTCGGGTGTACATCTCGAACTTCAAAGCCGGCACGCTCACGGGTCAGACCGCCCGGGCCCAGCGCGGAGATACGGCGCTTGTGGGTCACTTCGGACAGCGGGTTGTTCTGATCCATGAACTGGGACAGCTGGCTGGAACCAAAGAACTCTTTGACCGCGGCGGAGATCGGCTTGGCGTTGATCAGATCCTGCGGCATCAGGGTGTCCAGATCGCCCAGAGACAGGCGCTCCTTCACCGCACGCTCGACACGGACCAGACCAACACGGAACTGGTTCTCGGCCATTTCACCGACGGAACGGATACGACGGTTACCAAGGTGGTCGATATCGTCCACTTCGTCGTTACCGTTACGGATGTCGATCAGGCGCTTCATGACCTCGACGATATCGTCCTTGGTCAGCACGCCAACGCCAGTCTCGTCTTCACGACCCAAACGGCGGTTGAACTTCATCCGACCTACGGTAGACAGGTCGTAACGCTCGGAAGAGAAGAACAGGTTCTCGAACAGCTGCTCGGCCGCTTCGCGAGTGGGCGGCTCGCCCGGACGCATCATGCGATAGATCTCGACCAGGGCTTCCAGGCGGCTGGAGCTGGAGTCGATACGCAGGGTCTCGGACATGTAGGCACCGTGATCCAGTTCGTTGGTGAACAGAACCTCGAAGTGCTTGAAGCCGGCTTGGGACAGGTTGGCAACCGCTTCCAGGCTCAGGGCCTGGTTGGCAGTGACAACCATCTCACCAGTCTGCGGGTGCGCGTAGTTCTTGGCTGCAACTTTGCCAACAACATACTCTACCGGCACCTCGATCTGGGTGATGCCGTCTTTTTCCAGCTGACGGATGTGACGGGCAGTGACACGACGACCGGTTTCAACCACCACGGCGCCATTGGCAATGATGTCGAAGGTCGCGGTCTCGCCACGCAGGCGCTCGGGCACCAGATCCATCATCAACTTGCCATCTTTGACCTCGAAACCGATGGTCTCGAAGAAGGTGGCCAGGATTTCTTCGGAACTGAAGTCCAGGGCGCGCAGAATAATGGAGGCCGGCAGTTTGCGACGACGGTCGATACGGACAAACAGGTTGTCTTTCGCATCGAACTCGAAGTCCAGCCAGGAGCCACGGTAGGGGATAACGCGGGCGTTATACAGTACCTTACCGGATGAATGTGTTTTGCCTTTATCGTGGTCGAAGAAGACCCCCGGGCTGCGGTGCAGCTGGGAGACGATAACCCGTTCGGTACCATTGATGACAAAGGTGCCGTTCTCGGTCATGAGCGGAATCTCGCCCATGTATACTTCTTGTTCCTTGATATCTTTGACGGTGCCGGCAGCTGCTTCACGGTCGTACAGAACCATACGAAGCTTGACACGCAGCGGCGCGGAGTAGGTCACTCCACGGATCTGGCATTCTTTTACGTCAAATACCGGCTCACCCAGGCGATAGCTGACATACTGAAGCTCAGCACTACCGGAGTAACTGGTGATCGGGAAAACGCTACGGAAGGCGGCTTCTAGGCCGTACTCACCTTCCGGGTCAGCCTCGATGAACTGCTTGAAGGAGTCCAGCTGAATGGACAACAGATAAGGCGTGTCCAGTACCTGGTCTCGCTTACCGAAGTCCTTACGTATGCGTTTTTTTTCGGTATAAGAGTAAACCATAGGGTTCCTCAGCTCGCTGATAAGTGACCCACTCTGTCCCCACGGGACAGCTCTGTCTCAACACCGTTTTGTGTTGGCCCGGACGATGAGGCGGTCCGGATTGCTGGTGCACCGAGAGTCGTGAACGGTGTGAAATACTCTCAGTCTACAGCGCAAAAAGGCTGGTGAATAAAGATTCACCAGCCTTAGCCTGTTTTATCAGGCTAATCTACATAAATGCAGATTATTTGATCTCAACAGAAGCACCGGCAGCTTCCAGCTCTTTCTTCAGAGCTTCAGCTTCGTCCTTGGACACGGCTTCTTTCAGATTGGTCGGAGCAGCTTCTACCAGGTCCTTGGCTTCTTTCAGGCCCAGACCGGTAGCGCCACGAACGGCCTTGATGACGGCAACTTTGTTGGCGCCAGCAGCAGTCAGAACTACGTCGAACTCGGTCTTCTCTTCTACTGCTTCAGCAGCAGCCGGGCCGGCCATGACGGCAGCAGCGGCAGAAACACCGAACTTCTCTTCCATAGCTTCGATCAGCTCAACAACTTCCATTACGGACATGGAAGCAACGGCTTCGATGATTTGGTCTTTAGTGATAGACATGACAAAAATTCCTGATGTTGAATAAACTCAAACAGCCTAGATAGGCGAGAATCAAGCAGCAGCTTGTTTCTGGTCGCGAACAGCAGCGATAGTACGAACCAGCTTGCCAGCAGAGGCTTCCTTCATGGTAGCCATCAACTTCGCAATTGCTTCTTCGTAAGTCGGCAGCGTGGCCAGACGATCAATTTGTGCTGCGGCGATAAACTCACCGTTAAAAGCGCCAGCCTTGATTTCGAACTTTTGGTTCGCTTTGGCAAACTCTTTGAACAGACGAGCGGCAGCGCCCGGGTGTTCGTTAGAGAAAGCAATCAAGGTAGGACCGGTAAATGCGTCGTTCAGGCACTCGTATTCGGTACCTTCTACCGCGCGACGCAGCAGGGTGTTACGCACAACGCGCATGTACACACCAGCTTCACGAGCGGTCTTACGCAGGACGGTCATCTTCTCTACAGTGACGCCGCGAGAATCGGCTACAACTGCAGAAAGAGCGCCTTTGGCAGCTTCGTTGACTTCAGCAACAATTGCCTTTTTGTCTTCGAGTCCCAATGCCATTGGCTTAACTCCTGGATTGAATCCGGGTCTGTTGACCCAGTACTGACACATCCCCCCTACCTTTACAACAGAGGGGAACGATGCGGTAGCAGGATTCCAGAAGAGAAAGAATCTTTCTCGCTGGGTTTCCGGCACCGTCTACGCAGGAAGAATTAAGGCTTTGCGGCCTCCTGCGGTCTTGGACGGAGGTCGAAACCCCCAACCAATCAAGGCGCAAAATTATAGATTAAATTTTGCGCCTTGTAAAACCCATCAATTAGGCCTGAGCTTCCAGGGAAGCTTGGTCTACGGCAACACCGGCACCCATGGTGGTGGAGATGCTGACTTTCTTGATGAATACACCCTTGGCGGAGGACGGCTTGGCCTTCTTCAAGGCAACCAGCAGCGCTTCCAGGTTTTCTTTCAGCTGAACTTCGTTGAAAGAGACCTTGCCCAGAGTGGTATGAATGATACCGTTCTTGTCGTTACGGTAACGAACCTGACCAGCCTTGGCGTTCTTGACGGCTTCGGCTACGTTCGGAGTGACGGTACCCACTTTCGGGTTCGGCATCAGACCGCGCGGGCCCAGGATTTGACCCAGTTGACCAACAACACGCATGGCATCCGGGGATGCGATGACGACGTCGAAGTTCATCTCGCCTTTCTTGACCAGCTCGGCCAGGTCGTCCATACCAACCAGTTCAGCACCGGCAGCCTTGGCGGCTTCGGCGTTGGCACCCTGGGTGAACACGGCGACACGGATGTCACGACCGGTACCGTGCGGCAGTACAGTTGCACCACGTACGTTCTGGTCGGATTTACGAGCATCGATACCCAGGTTAACGGCAACGTCAACGCTTTCAACGAACTTGGCAGTAGCCAGTTCTTTCAGCAGGGCAATGGCTTCGTTGATGGAGTACTCTTTGGTACCGTCAACTTTTTCGCGAATAACGCGCATACGCTTGGACAGTTTAGCCATTGTCTTACTCCTCCACTACCAGGCCCATGGAACGAGCGGAACCGGCGATGCAACGTACTTTTGCATCCAGATCGGCACCAGTCATATCCGGCTCTTTGGTCTTGGCGATTTCTTGCAGCTGAGCCACAGTCACCTTACCAACCTTGTCTTTGTTCGGCTTGGCGGAACCAGACTGGATACCAGCGGCTTTCTTCAGCAGGAAGGAAGCGGGCGGAGTCTTGGTTTCGAAGGTGAAGGAACGGTCGCTGTAAACGGTGATCACGACCGGAGTCGGAGAACCTTTTTCCAGCTTTTCTGTACGGGCGTTGAATGCCTTACAGAATTCCATGATGTTCACACCGTGCTGACCCAGAGCAGGACCAACGGGAGGGCTGGGGTTAGCACTGCCAGCCTTAACTTGCAGCTTGATATAAGCTGTGACTTTCTTAGCCATTACAAAAATACCTCAAAAATGGGTTCTAACGCCTCGGAGACATGCTCCTGCAAACGGCTCCCCAACAAATAAAGGGGCAGCGAATTATAGAGATAATCGCTGCCCCTGACAACCGTTAAACGTACAGAGATTAATCAGCCTTTTTCGACCTGACCAAAATCCAGTTCTACCGGCGTTGAGCGGCCGAAGATCAGTACGGAGACCTTCACGCGGCTCTTTTCGTAGTCCACCTCTTCAACGGTACCGTTGAAGTCGGCGAACGGACCATCGGCAACCCGGACCATCTCACCCGGTTCAAACAGGGTTTTCGGACGCGGCTTGTCGTGGGCATCTTGCAGACGATTGAGGATGGCATCCGCTTCCTTATCGGAGATAGGAGCAGGGCGATCGGAGGTACCGCCGATGAAACCCATTACACGTGGTACATTGCGTACCAGGTGCCAGGTGGTTTCATCCATCACCATCTGGACCAGGACGTATCCCGGGAAAAATTTGCGCTCACTCTTGCGCTTCTGGCCAGCACGCATCTCGACCACTTCTTCGGTCGGGACCAGCACTTCACCAAACAGCTCTTCCATGCCATGCATCTTGATATGTTCACGCAGGGATTTGGCAACACGGCCTTCGTAGCCGGAAAATGCCTGCACGACATACCATCTCATACGCTGTTCACGTTGTTCAGTCATGGCTTATCCTTACACACCGGTAATCAGGTTGACCAACCAGACCAAGGCGCCGTCCAACACGAACAGCAGCAGCCCCATCACGGCAGTCACCGCCAGCACAATCAGGGTTGTCTGAATGGCTTCCTGACGGGTCGGCCATACGACCTTGCGGACTTCCAGGCGAGACTCACGGGCAAACGCCAGTGTTGCCTTGCCCTTGGTGGTTTGCAGGGCCACTGCACCGGCAGCGGCGATGACAACGACCACACCCAGGGCGCGGACGGCAGCAATAACGTCGCTCAGCAGGTAATTGCCCACTACAGCGGCCGCCAGGATGATGAAAACCAGGCCCCAAAGCAGGGTATCCTTGCTTCCGCCCTGACCCTCAGAACTAACACTCATACAACCCACCTGTATCTGACGTAACCAAAGACACAAAAGCCCCGTACGAGACGAGGTATATGGCAGGGGCGGCAGGACTCGAACCCGCAACCATCGGTTTTGGAGACCGCTGTTCTACCAATTCGAACTACGCCCCTGCATAAGAAAGCCCCTATTATAGGGGCTTTGCTTTATTTATGTAAGCCAAGATTAAGCGATAACTTTGGCTACAACACCAGCACCTACGGTACGGCCACCTTCACGGATGGCGAAACGCAGGCCGTCGTCCATCGCGATCGGGGCAATCAGGGTAACAACCATCTTGATGTTGTCGCCCGGCATTACCATCTCTACGCCTTCCGGCAGTTCGATGGTACCGGTCACGTCGGTAGTACGGAAGTAGAACTGCGGACGGTAGCCCTTGAAGAACGGGGTGTGACGACCACCTTCTTCTTTGGACAGCACGTACACTTCGGATTCGAACTTGGTGTGCGGCTTGATGGTGCCCGGCTTGGCCAGTACCTGACCACGCTCTACGTCTTCACGCTTCACGCCACGCAGCAGTGCGCCAACGTTCTCACCTGCACGACCTTCGTCCAGCAGTTTGCGGAACATTTCAACGCCGGTACAGGTGGTCTTGGTGGTATCTTTGATACCAACGATTTCCACTTCTTCACCAACCTTGACGATACCGCGCTCTACACGACCGGTTACTACGGTACCACGGCCTGCGATGGAGAAGACGTCTTCGATAGGCATCAGGAACGGCTGGTCAATGGCACGCTCCGGCTCCGGAATGTAGGTGTCCAGGTGGCCAGCCAGTTCCAGGATCTTCTCTTCCCACTGAGCTTCGCCTTCCAGCGCTTTCAGTGCGGA